>CANCJF010000005.1 GCA_947378245.1 Bacteroidota bacterium | reverse complement strand
CTTGCTCTCAAAGAAACAGGGGTCGTAATCTCTGCATAGGTCTAGACTCCTTAGGATCGGAATGATACCCCCTGTTTCTTGTGGAATGAGTTATAAGGTAAATTTATTTTAAATTTTACTATATTTAAATCACTTTACAAACTAAAGGGGATTGAACTTAATACTTTAGAACGACTTCCTGAAAACACTGCATTTCTTAATCGTAAGGAAGAGATTTTAAACTGGTTAAATGAGCAAGACGCTTTGGAGACATTCATTATTTTAGATGATGATAAATCGCTTAATGATCTACCTTCTAATTTGAAAGAAAATTTACTGCAAACGAGTAGTATGATCGGATTAACGGATGTATTAGTAGAAGAATTTCTAATGAAAACACTTCGTGTTGAAGTAGCTTAATTCCCCAACAACCCTTTCAATAACTTTACCTCATCTTCTAATACTGCAATCGTTTTTTCATATTGTTGCATCAGTTTTTCTGGGAAAGAAATGTGATTAATCCCTATGTAACCGTCTTGTTTACAGTTGTTAAAAACTTGTTTATCATCAAACCCTAACACTTCAATTGGATCAATCCCCAAGGCCTTACTAATTTCATTCAAACGATTAATCGTCAATTGTGTTTCTCCAGTTTCAATTTTTGAGTACGCGCGTATTGAAAGTCCTAATTGGTTCGCCACAAATTCTTGCGACACATTTTTCAACTCTCTGATTTGTTTTATTTTAAGTTCTGGATGGTCGATCATACTTTTTATATTTAAGTCGTAATAGTTCAAAAATAGAAATAATTATTCAAAGTTGGAAATGTTTGCTGTGAAAAATTAGAAAAAGGATATTTAATTTTGATAAAAATAATCACAATTGGAAAAATTAACAACAAATCGACCAGATGAATGGAAAGGAGAAATTGTTTTCGATATTCATAACCACGGTCATGACTTTGAGGAGTTCTTGAAAAGAAAATGTAATGTAAGCAATGTTAAATCTTTTAAAATTACTGTCAACACATTTGATTTAAAGTCTGATGTTGAAGTTGAAGATAATAATGGAATTATTGGAATTGCTAATATCGATTTACAAGATTTTTTATGTCAATTTAAAGAAGTAATATTTAATGGGAAACGTTAGAAAAAAACTTAGATTATCTTTCTTATTTTTAGTATTGATATGCCTAAATGGTTATGGTCAAAGACCATCTGGTAATATTAATATTAGAGACGTGAAATGGAAGAAGATATCAGATAGTGATTTTGATATAATTTATGAACCGACACAATATGTTTATAAATACAAACAAGATTATATCCAATTAAGACTATCAAATAATGATTATGTAATTTATTCTTTGATAGATAACAGATACTATGTAATTAAGGACTTTGATGATGCTCCAAATCAATCAATAATGGAAACAGAATTTTGTACGACTTCTAATGCAGTTTATATTAGATACAACAATAATACATTTAATATAATTGATAGAGGAAAAGTTGTAAATGGACTATATTTTGAAGGTTATTCATCGTCAGGAGATTATGTTTATACTTCTACTGAAAATGGTAAAAGTTATTTTATAAAAAAATCTTATTATAATAATATTGGATATGACTCACCTAAAGGAATTTCTTCACAATAGTATAAAAACTATTTCAATAATTTGTATGTTAAATTTTTGTGGAGTAGTTTATTCTCAAACGTTTTACAAGGAAAAATATAAAACCTTACAGGAATTGAATAGAATGGGGATTATTTATGCCCAAGGAAACAATAGTGATGAATATTGGTTTAAAACAGTTGATAAATATGGAGAGAATAGAGTAAAATTAGTTTTTTATGGCAATTATTTACAAAAAATATTTGTTGTACAATTAGACCCTACAAAAACATTGAATCGCTTGAAAGATGTTTATGCAAAAACAACGAATGCTGAAGCGGATACTTTTGATCCGCCATCAAATGGATATGGCTCAGGTATAGCATCTAATACTCCTTATTATTCTGGAAGAGCTAAGTATGAATGTTCAAACAATTATAGTACGCGAGATTATTTGTTTATCATAACAATTTTGGATTAAACAATGAAATTCATCATTCCGATTTTCATCATTCTAATTTTGACTACCTCTTTACAAATTAATAAAGAATATATAAGTCATCAAACAACTTCAAATGAATTACTTACTCTAGGGAAAGCTTGTTCTTATAATAGAGATATCTCTTATACCAAAGTTCAAATTTATCAATCAGAAATAGAAGCGGAGAACACTATTAATAAAATAATGCAATTTGTGAGTTTGCCCGCAAATTTTATAGTTAAAGCTTCAAATGTTGATAATGCAGCAGCAACAATTTTACAAACAGGTAATTCATTACAACGATACATTCTTTATAATCCTAAATTTATAAACTCTGTTAAAGTTGTAACAGGTAATGATTTTAGTGGATGGTCTATTCTTGCCCACGAAATAGGGCATCATTTATCAGGCCACACATTAGGATCAACTTCTAGTAGTTATAAACAAGAATTAGAAGCTGATGAATTTTCAGGTTTTGTGATGTATAAAATGGGCGCGACTTTAGTTCAATCAAAATCAGCGATAAATAAATTTTGTGATGACAAAGGAAGTAAAACTCACCCACCAAAGAGATTGAGATTGATTGCGGTTGAAAAAGGTTGGAATAACGCAAAGAATACAAGTCCAAATTCAGCAGAAATTGATGGTGGTACCTTTGATAAGAATTTGGTATATAAAGGTACAGATGTTGCAATGATATTTCAAAGTTTAAAAACTGGAGAAAATGAAAAACAAGAAATTATCGGTAGTAATCCAATTTTAAAATATATCGTAGATGAAAAAAAATGGTTAATTATTTATAATGAACCAAATGGAAAGCTTGTAAAAATGGATCTTTTTTACATAAAAAGTACAGATGATGGCGCTATAATGAAAGACCAAGAAGGTACTATGTTTGAAGTAATAAATGGAGTTAATAAGAATGGAATGTTATTTTGTAGATTATTGAATTTCTCAGGAGAATATTTTGTTTATCTTTCATTTGAAGGGTTGGTTAGAAAATAATGCTCCCACTACACTGGATTTGTATTGCATAGAATCTACGAAGTAAACCCTGCTCAATTCTATTAAAATACTTTCCGTTTCCCCTTGCAATAACCCCTCTTTTTTCTTAAATTCAATAGGAAATAGAAAAATAGCGGCATGCAATTAGAAATTATTCAACAAAAGATTTACGAAGTTAGAGGTCAAAAAGTGATGTTAGATTTTGATCTAGCAGCATTATTTGAAGTAGAAACAAAGCGATTAAAGAAGCTGTCAGAAGAAATATCAATCGTTTTCCGAGTGACTTTATGTTTGAACTTACAAGAGATGAAAATAATTTTCTAAGGACGCAATTTGCGTCCATAGAAAATGGTAAAGGAATAATTTGATTTTGAACGATTGAAAGAAAAAACTTTTATCTTTGGTTACTATGCTTAAACTAATTGAAGATCGAATAACAGAAATAATTTCGCTTTGCAAATCGCATCATGTAGTTTCTATTGCTTTATTTGGTTCTGCTGCCAAAGATTCAATGCATGAAGAAAGCGATGTTGATTTTTTAGTTCAATTTTCTGAAGAAATAGATGTGTTGGATTATGCTGATAATTACTTTAGTTTATTAGATAATTTAGAAAAAATTGTTGGTAAAAAGGTAGATTTAATTTCCATCAAATCCTTAAAAAATCAAATTCTTATTGAAGATATTGAGCGTTCAAAAGTTGTATTGTATGCAGCATAAAATATTAAAATACCTACTTGATATTGAAAGTGTCATTCTCGAAATCGAAGCTATAAAAATCAAATCTGAAAACAATTTCGCCAATTTTAAGTCAGATATCATATTACAACGGGCAATCGAAAGAGATTTAGAAATAATCGGAGAAGCTATTCGTAAAATTTGGAAATTGAACCAAGCATTCAAATTTCTGCATCTAAAAACATCATTGGGTTAAGGAATATTATTTCTCATGCGTATGATTCAGTCGAACCTGAAATGATTTGGGGGATAATTCAAAAAAATATTCCTGTTTTATCCGATGAAATAAAGATGATAAAATCAAAATAAGTTAGAATTCTCGTATTTTTACTTACATCTCCTTGCACTAAGCGTTCTTTTTTCTTAAATTCAATAGGAAATAGAAAAATAGATTCATGCAATTAGAAATTATTCAACAAAAGATTTACGAAGTAAGAGGTCAAAAAGTGATGTTAGATTTTGATCTAGCAGCATTATATGAAGTAGAAACAAAAGTTTTAAATCAATCTGTTAAAAGGAATATTTCACGTTTTCCTGAAAGATTTATGTTTAGATTAACCATAGAAGAATGGTATGAGATGCGGTCACAAAATGTGACCGCATTAAATCAAAATAAACGAAACAATTCGATCACACCTTTTGCATTTACTGAACATGGTGTTACTATGCTTTCAAGCATATTAAAAAGTGAAAAGGCTATTCAAATAAACATTACTGTTATAGATGCCTTTCTTAGATTGAAAGAATTTGCCCTATTACATACTGATTTTTCAGAAAAACTAAAAGAAATAGAAATCAAATATGACAAGCAGTTTGATGATGTTTTTGAAGCGATAAACTACTTGTTAAAGAAAGATACATTGGAAAAGCAGACGAAAAATAGGACTAAAATTGGCTATAAGGAATAATTTAGAATTTACCTAATATTTTAAAAAATCTACTTGCAATAACTCCTCTTTTTTCTTAAATTCAATAGGAAATAGAAAAATAGAGTCATTCAATTAGAAATTATTCAACAAAAGATTTACGAAGTAAGAGGTCAAAAAGTAATGTTAGATTTTGATTTAGCAGCATTATATGAAGTAGAAACAAAGCGATTAAAAGAAGCTGTCAGAAGAAACATCAATCGTTTTCCGAGTGACTTTATGTTTGAACTTGATAAACAAGAGTTTATAAACTTGAGGTCGCAAATTGCGTCCTCAAGTTTAACTAAACATGGTGGTTTAAGATATCTCCCTTTTGCATTCACTGAACACGGTGTTACGATGCTTTCAAGCATCTTAAATAGTGAAAAAGCAATTGAAATTAATATTTCAATTGTACGTTTTGATATGAATTCAATTAGTCACCTCCCTTAATCCCTCCTCAAGGAGGGAAACTGTGGCTCACTTCGAAAAAAATTGTATTATAATAAATTAAATGAATGTCAAATCTTCCCTCCTTGAGGAGGGACCGAGGGAGGTGACCACTGCCTCTATCTACTTTATTTCCTCCTTCATCGATTTTATTGCGAATCCTCCTTTTCCTTTTCTTATCTTTAATCATTCTTAATAGTAGTTACGTATGATTTTTCGCTTTTTTATTTTTATTGCCATTTGGTTATTGGTTGATTTATATGTTTTTCAAGCAATGAAAACGGTTTTTACAGGACCCAAAGCAGTCTATGTAAACTATGCATATTGGTTGTTTGATATCGTATTAATGGTGATTATTATTTACGTTGGTGCCTCTGGTAAGTTTGCAGGAGGTCCTCCAAAAGGAGGAAGTTATGTCATGGGATTAGCCATTCTTTCCTTAGCTCCAAAAATCATAGTTACTCCATTTTTATTTATTGAAGATATCGTTCGTTTAATTCAAGGAGGATATGTGGGCATACAAAAAATGCGACATGTGGTTGGTTCGGATGACTTACACATGTGGGGTCGACGAAAATTTGTGAGCCAAATCGCTTTAGGATTAGCTGCAATTCCATTAGTAGGAACTGCTTGGGGAATGATCAAAGGAAAATACGATTACCGCGTGCACAAAGTAAAAATTGCCTTTAAAGATTTACCGGATGCTTTTCATGGTTTTAAAATCACGCAACTTTCAGATATACACTCTGGTTCGTTGGACGATGTGGCAGCAGTTCGAAGAGGAATTGAACTCGCCAATGCACAAAAAAGTGACATCGTTGTTTTTACGGGCGACTTGGTAAATAACGTTGCAACCGAAATGGATCCCTGGATAGAACATTTTTCGCAATTAGATGCTCCACACGGGAAGTTTTCCATCTTGGGGAATCATGACTATGGAGATTATGTGCAATGGCCGTCAGAAGCAGCGAAAGCTAAAAATTTACAAGACCTAAAAGATGTTCATGGTAAAATCGGATTCCGTTTGTTGTTGAATGAAAGTTTGCATTTGGAAAAAGACGGAGAAAAAATCGCGTTGATTGGAGTGGAAAACTGGGGGAAACGCGGATTTGTAAAACATGGAGATTTGGATAAAGCCATTGCTCCGATTGAAGATTCAACCTTTAAAGTATTGTTATCCCACGATCCATCCCATTGGGAAGCTGTAACTATACCTCATCCAAAAAAGGTGCATTTAACCTTAGCAGGTCACACCCACGGAATGCAATTTGGGATTGAAATTCCTGGAATTAAATGGAGTCCTGTGAAATACATCTACCCACAATGGGCGGGGTTATATCCAAAAAACGACCAACATATTTATGTAAACCGTGGTTTTGGATTCTTAGGATTCCCGGGAAGAGTTGGTATTTTACCTGAGATAACAGTGATAGAGTTGGTGAAAGGATGATTACATCACATTTCGCTTATTGTTTTTCTTTTTAATCTTCATTTGATCAGAAAGTGATTCTTTCAAGCTAACAAAGTCAGATAAAATAAAGAAAACAGTTGTAAATGAAAGTATTACTTCAAGTAACACAACAAACTTAGAGGCTACTGAAATTGGCATTAAATAGCCGTATCCGAAGAATGAAAAGTTCAACACACTAAAATACCAGAATTCAAATATCAATTCATAATACGAAAAATGTTTGTTGACACCGACAAAACAATTGTGATCAACTTTGTACAAACACATGTAATCAACTCCAAATGATAATATTACCATGAAAATGTTGATTAACATAAACCGCAAATACCCATTATAAGGAATATTATTTTCAGAAATATGAAGAATTTTTTTGTAACTGAAATAAATAAAATAAGCAGCCTTGAAAAATGCTAACACATCAATCAGTGCCAAAGTCCACTTATAATGAAAAAAGTCCTTCTCATCTATGTAAAAGATTAGGAGTCCAAACCCCATAATCATTAAATACTTGACAATTAAATCTTTGTATCTCATTTCTGCAATTCAATATTAATCTTCAAATTCATCAAAATCATCTGATTTACCTAATCTTTCTTTTTTCTCAACGCGTTTTTTCTCCGTCCAATAATAAATACTTGGCAGCAAAATTGGCGCAAAAATCATTGTACTTATTAATCCTCCGATAATTACGGTCGCTAATGGTCGTTGTACATCTGAACCAATACCATACGAAATAGCTGCAGGAACTAATCCCATAACAGCCAAAGTAATCACCATGATACGCACATTAATTTGTTCTACAGAAGAATCTAAAATGGCATTAAATAAACTCAATTTACCTTCTTCCTGCTTGAGTTTAAAGGCAGAGACAAAGAGAATTCCTGTCATGATAGCGATTCCAAATAACGAAACAAATCCTACTCCTGCAGAAATATTGAAATAATATCCTCTAAACAATAAGAAACAAACACCACCCGGTAAAGAGAATAATACACAAGACATTGCTAAAGAAGCATCTCGTAAATCCCCTTTGTACAGCATGATAAGAATAATAAACACCCCTATTAAAACCAATGGAACAATGACTAATAAACGGGAAGAAGCACGTTCTAAATTTTCAAATTGACCACCATACATTAAACGATAACCTCTTGGAATATTTATTTTATGTTCTATTTTCTTTCTTAATTCTCTTACAAAACTACCTTGATCCCTGTTTTTGATATTTGTACGCACCGTAATCATTCGTTTACTACCATAATGGTAAATGTTTGTTTGTCCTTGAACAAAATGCACATTCGCCAATTGACTCACAGGAATCATCGAGCCACTGATAGAAGGAATTTGAAGGTTTTTAATATCATCAATGGAGTTTCTGTATTGAGGTAAAAATCGAATCACAATATCGTATCTTTTGTAGTTGTCATAGAGCGTTGAAATTGTTTTACCACCAATTGCAGCTTCAATCATATTTTGGATGTCAGCAATGTTAATTCCATACCTTGCAGCAGCTGTTCGGTCAATATCAATCGCCAATTGATCTTGTGGTCCTTCCTGTTCTATGTTTACGTTGTCACTACCTCGTGTATTATTGACAATTTCAACAATACTATCTGCTTTTTGACGCATCACAATCAAATTATCACCCACAATAGAAACAGCTAAATCCGCAGCAGAACCAGTTACAATTTCCATTACTTGGTCAATAATCGGTTGACCAGAATTAATAGAAACACCTGGTAAATTCTTTTTTAAGTCATCTTTGATTTTGGAAACTAACTCTTTTTTTGAAATTTTATCACTCCATAAATCGTAATTTTTTAAACCAATTAAAATTTCATTACGGTTAGCTGGAAAGGGATCCGTACCATCATCGTTACGACCAGATTGGGTAATTACAAAATCAACCTGCGGGTATTTGCTAATGATTCTTCTAATTTTAGGTGCATATTTCGCGTTTTCCTGAATGGTTATTCCAGAAGGAAAATTGGCACGTAAAAAAATTGATCCTTCATCCAAAGGTGGTAAAAATTCTGTCCCTAATTTAAAACTCCACAAGGATAGTAAAATCACAATAGATGCTGTAATAATGGTTGTTTTCTTATAATTCACCATGAATTTTTTCATCATGTGTTCATACCCTTTATCGATTTTATCTAACAAATAATTTTTCGGTTTTTTGATCTCTTTATGAATATCCTGTAGGTCTTTTTTATACACAAACGAAATCAATACAGGTATGAACGTTAATGAAGCAATCATCGAACCAATCACCGCAAACGCTAAAGTCAATGCCATTGGTGAAAATAATTTACCTTCCACGCGTGTCATCAACAAAATAGGCATATACGCCAAAATAATAATGGTTACCGAGAAGAAAATTTCTTTCCCAACCTCTTGAGCTGCCATCAAGGTAATTTTAATAATCCCTTGTCGTTTATCTTCTGGTGTGGCTGATCGATACTTCCGTATGAGGTACTCCGTCATCACACAGGCACCATCCACAATAATTCCAAAGTCAATTGCTCCTAACGAAAGCAAGTTTGCAGGAATACCCGTCAAATGCATTAAAATAAATGCAAATAATAATGAAAAAGGAATCGTGATTGCAACAACCAGCGCACTTCGAAAACTACCCAAAAAGAAAATAAGGATAATAACGACAATAGAAATTCCTTCAAACAAGGTATGCGCAACCGTTTCCAAGGAATGGTCTATTAAAAAACTACGATCATACAATGGTTTAATGTTTACCTCGGCTGGTAACTCATTCGACTCAATATCGTTGATTTTTGCTTTTAATTTTTCTAATACTTCACTCGGATTTTCATAACGTCGAAGCAAAATAATCCCTTCTACCCCACTTTTAACATCTTCTTTTTCCTCTGAAGTTTTGTATCCTAACACCCCACTTGGAGAAGGAGGTGTAATTTCAATGGAAGCAACATCTTTTACATAAACTGGAAAGCCATTATCCGCTTTAATTACAATATTTTCAATGTCTTTAATGTCCTTAATTGCTCCTAAACCACGAATTGCAAATCCTTGTCCACCGCGAGCAATAATACCACCGCCTGTATTTTTATTATTCTCATTGATGGAATTAATGATATCCGCTAGTTTTAAATCATACTTACGCAATTTTTCAGGTGCAGTAAGAATATGAAATTGTTTCATCGGCCCTCCAAACGTAACAACATCAGCTATTCCAGGCACTTGTAATAGTGAAGGTTTAATTACCCAATCTTGTAAATCTCTAAGTTCTGTAGGGGTATAGGTGGAAGGTGCGTCCACTACATATCGTAAAATCTCCCCAACAGCCGTAGAAAGTGGCGCAAGTTCTGGCAACACCCCATCCGGTAATTGCGCAGCAGATAAGCGTTCGATAACCTGTTGCCTAGCAAAATAATCATCCGTACCATCCTTAAAAGTAAGTTGTACGACAGACAATCCAAAAATAGTTCTACTACGTCGATCTAAAATATTGGGTGTATTTTGAAGCGCACGTTCAATTGGAATTGTTACTTGTTGCTCGACTTCTTCCGATGCTCTACCAGGAAATTGAGCAATTACAATTACGTTTGTATCTGCAATATCTGGATACGCTTCTATTTTTAATTCACGAAAACTAAAAAATCCAAGTACCATAAGCATAGCACTTATGGCAATAATTACCCAGCGTTTTTTAAGACTAAATATTAAAAGTTGTTTAATCATAGATAAAACGTTCTACTGTATGCGTAACGACCAGACATTTTTGTATGTCCTCTTTCAAAAGATTCAGAATTGATTTCACTTTTTCTTCGGTTTCAATAAAGGTAATTAACATCGTAGCGCCATCGAAACTAAATAATTCATCCGGACGTTTAATGACTTTCTCTTCTCCAAAACCTAATACACTTCTAAAAACGGTTGCACCACTCACTCCTTCTTGCACCAATTTATAAATTACGTATTCGTATAATGGTCGATTTTTACGAAGTATGTCTGCGTCTATAAATAATTGTACTTGTCTCATAACTAATAACCAAATGATAAACCTTTTAACTGCATTAATCCGGAAGAAACAACACTTTCTCCTTCACGTATTCCACTAAACACGATAATTCGATTGTTTATTTCATTTCCAATTGAAATTTCTCTTCGTTCAAAAGTGAGTAAAGATGTTTTTACAAATGCATAATTTCTTCCTTGAATAGTAATTACAGAAGACTTACTGATTGTCAGGTGTTTTCCTTCATTAATACCAAAGGATACCATTGCAAACATTCCAGCTTTAAGAATATCGTCTGTATTTTTTACGCTAATTCTTAATTTAATCATACGCGTTTGTGGATCAACTACATCCGTAATTTCTTCTATTTTTCCTTCGAACGTTTCATTTGGATATGCATTAAATTTCAAGGAACAATGTTGCCCCTCTTTGGTAGCATGAATTAGGTTTTCAGGGATATCACAGATAATAAAAACTGCTCCATTTTTTGCTTTTCTAAGTTTTTCAGGATTAAATCCATTCATTTTGAACTTTGTTTCATGTTCAATTAATGCCGCTTTTTCATTAGCTAAATTTGTTTCTTCTAATGCTAATGCTGTTTGCGCTTCTAATAAATCCTTGCCAGATGCAGCGCCATGCATTTTCAAATCATAAATACGATCGTATTCTATTTTTCGTTGTTTAATCGTTACATTTTTAATTTGATTCATATTCATCAAATGTTGTTTTAACATCGAATAGCTACTTGCTAAGTCTGAATTGTCAAACAAAACGATATTTTGGTTTGAAATTTCTCCAGAATTTTCAACTGTTGCTGCAACTTTCGCTGGCGATGTTAAATCCGCAATTAACAAGCTAGACGTCAATTTTTCAGTGTCAAAATTATTTGAAATTTTTTGACTTTGAAATTTAATAATCGTTCCAGTTTTTGAAACGATTGGAGATAAATAATCCTCGTTTTTTGGTTTTGCTTTAGATGAACAAGCTGCTACTAAAAAAAAACAGATACTAAACGCTATTCTATACATCATGTTATTGGGCTAATTGTTGGATAATTCCAGCTGTATAAAGCATTTGCAATAAACTACCTCGGAAATTATATTGGATTTCAAAAAATTGTTGTTGTGTATCAATCCAGCTTCTCTGCGCCTCAAGATAATCCACAATGTTGGTTCCTCCAGCTAAATAATTGTAACGCACATTTGCTAAAATTTTATCTGACATTTGAATGTAACCTGTATATCTATCTACATTCTCTTTTTGTTGTTTAAACATTTGAAATGCATTCAATAATTCCGTTTGAACTAACTTCTCATTCGCATGTAAAGCAATTTCGGATTGATTTTTAAGAATGTTTGATTTTTTAATTTCTCCTTGATTACGTGAGAAAATTGGAAATACAAGGGTCCCGTAAAAACCCGCGTATGGAAGCGTATTTTGAGGATTTAAAATAAACCCTAATTCAGGTGTTGGTAATGCGGATGTTTTTTGAAATTTAATATTTGCATTTGCAACATCGATAGTAGATTTTGCAACTTGTATATCGCTTCGATACATTAATGCAAAACGCAATAAACTGTCGTAATTTGTAAAGTTATATTTTGAAAAAATTAAATTGTCTGTCGTATCAATTTCTAATTTTTGATCGCCACCAAGCGTATAACGTAATTCCATCATAGAATTTTGAACGCTTTGTGTTGCAGTTTTAATTTTAACGGAAAACTGATTTGCCAATAGTTCTACGCGCATTAGATCAGAATGAGAAATTACTTGATTTTTATAACGTAGGTTATTAATTAACACAAGAGAATCTAAATTTTCTTTTGCTTCTTTTAAGATGTCTAACTGCTTTTGAGCATACCAAACATTAATCCATTGATTTGCAACGTGCATTAACACATTTCGTTCCGATTCATTATAGTTTTTTTGTTCTTGTACCAAATTTTGATGCGCTAAAGCAATTTTATTTTTTCGTTGAGCTGGTAAAATGAAAGGTTTGGTTAATTGAAACCAAGTTTGTCTATTTTTGGGACCAAACAAGCTAGAACCAGCTGGAAAATAATTAGCATTCAGTAAAAATAAATCTTGGGTATTAAAAATTGGATTTGGGCGTAATGCAGCTGTAATAGTATCTGCTTCATGCATTGTAACATTACAAGCTAACACTTTCAACTCAGGATTTTTTTCAACTGCAAGTGTAAGCGCTTGTTTTAACGATATTTTTTGAGAAAATGAATAGAACCATAAACAAGAAAATAAAAATAATACTAAGACTTGCTTTAGTTGTTTCATTTTTACAAATTAAAAGTCATCAAATTTAATATAAATATGATATAATTGACTATTTGTTTTCATTCTATTTTAAGTACATTTTTATGCGTCCAAGCAACCTTTTTATAACTTTAGCGTTAGTTTGTTTAGATCATGATTAGTTTTTACGTCACTTTAATTTTGCTTTCGATACTCCTTGTCTACGGAGTGATTGAATACCAGATACATCAACGTTATGTAAAATCTATTCCTGTGCGTATACATGTCAACGGTACACGTGGGAAATCAAGTGTGACACGATTAATTGGAGCAGGATTAAGAGTCGGAGGATACAAAACATATACAAAAGTTACCGGTACTTTCCCAAGAATTATCCTTCCAGATGGAAGTGAAGCAGCCATCCATCGGAACGAAAAAGCAAACATCTTAGAACAGCTTAAAGTGATTAAATTTTGTGCTAAAAACAAAGCACAAGTGTTGATTATTGAATGCATGGCTTTACAACCTCAATACCAACGTATTACCGAATTACAAATGGTGAAATCGACGATTGGTGTTATTACAAACGTTCGTTTAGATCACTTAGATGTCATGGGACCAGGACTAGACGATGTTGGTCGTGCGTTGTGCGGAACGATTCCTAAAAATTCAAAGATTTTTACCAGTGAAGATCGACGTTTAGACATGTTTGAAGCGGTTGCTAAAAAACGTAACACGCAAATTCATCAAGCACTTGCAAGTACGATTTCTGATGAAGATATGCTAGGATTTACCTATATCGAACACAAAGAAAATGTATCCTTGGCATTGGATATTTGCGCAGAATTAGGAGTCGACCGTGAACTAGCCTTAGCTGAAATGAAAAAGACCATTCCAGATGAAGGAGTATTGACGAAAGTGACTGTTAACTACGAAGATAAACGCATTGACTTTTACAATGCTTTTGCTGCAAACGACCCTGAATCTTCCTTAATGATTTGGAACAGTATTGTAAAACATGTAGATGCAGATGAACATCTTATTATATTATTGAATACACGAAAAGATAGACAAGATCGAGCAAAACAATTAATAGAACTCATTGCACTTAAATTGAATTATAGTTCGGTAGCCTTAATTGGGGATGTGGTAGATTTAGTAGTAGAAATGGGGATTAAGCAAAAAATTAATCGAGAAGATATCGTTCCAATAGGTAGTAAACCAACGGAAGAAGTGTATATCGATTTATGTAATGCCTCGAAAAAGAAAACAACCATTGTTGGAATTGGAAACATGGGTGCAGGTGGCGCAGAATTAGTGAAATATTTTGAAAGTAAACAAATAAAATAATGGTAGAATTAGCAATCACACTGGGAATTGTACTCAGTTTGTTTTTTATAGAGGCTTTTGGATTAGCTGCAGGTGGAGTGATCATTCCAGGATACATTGCATTGCAATTAAATACACCTGACAAATTAATTGGTACCGTTATTATTTCACTCGCAACCTACTTGATTATTTTATTAATTTCAAAATTCACCTTTCTTTTCGGCAGACGACAAATGGTTGTTGCCTTGTTAGTCGGAACTTTACTTTCGATTCTCTCCCACCATTTTTTAATTTTTAATTCTGGAGATAGTACTGCAGAATTTAGTGCAATAGGATGGGTAATTCCGGGTTTAATAGCCCATTGGTCAGCAAAACAAGGTTATCCAAAAACGTTAGCGATGTTAGCAATTACTTCTATTATCGTTCGATTAACAGTTATCCTTTGTTTCGGAGGATCATTAATTTCAAACATTTAAGACAATGGCAAAAATATCTATCCGTTCGACCTCCGTACTTACCACTTTAGCCCTACTTTCAATTGGTTTATTATATATTGTTGAAACCACCAAAAAGAATGTCAAAGAAGAATGGTACAACGAAAAAATTGCAGCTTCTAAACTCACTCAAAAAGCATTACTTCATCTAAAAAATGAACGCTATGAAAATGTTCACTTTGTAGATAATATCAATGATCCAAACGAAACTGGATTAATTGGAGAACAATACACACCTATTACGACAGGAAGTGGTTCATTACCTATTAAAGCATCTACCATGAATCCAAATTTTGGTGGAATGGTCGTACAACTATTGAAAGATGCAAACTTAAAAAAAGGGGATAAAGTAGCTATTTGTATGACAGGTTCCTTTCCGGGATTGAATGTGGCAGCACTAGCTGCTATCCAAACTTTAGGAATAAAACCAATCATTATTTCATCAGTCACAGCATCTTCATGGGGGGCAAATGACCCTGAATTTACATGGGCAGACATGGAACACGAATTATATGAAGATAAAATCTTTACCAATCATTCTATTGCTGCATCTATGGGGGGAAATTTAGACATTGGACGTGCATTAAGTGGAGAAGGACGTGATTTAGTAGAGGCTGCAATTAAACGAAATGGTTTAGCCTATATTAATACTGGGAGTTTTGAAGGAAATATTTCCAAAAGATTAGAACTATTCAATCAACATAAAAATATCAAAGCATTTATCAATATTGGTGGAGGTGTAGCAAGCAATGGTAGTGATCTTAATGGAGACGCTATTCGTGCTGGTTACCATGAAACCTTAAAATTAAAAGACTTTCCAGACAAAAAAGGAGTCATGTTTGAAATGGCTAAAAAGAATATTCCTATCATTCATTTAAAAAATGTGGAACAGTTGATGAATAAATATGATTTACCGCTAGAACCTATTCCATTGCCTGAAATTGGAAAGGGAAAATTGTATTACTCCTTAAAATACCAAGTTGGTATTGTAGGTGTTTCATTATTTTTCTTAGTAGGTTTGTTACTTGTTACCATCTACTTAGATAAAAAACAACACGCTTTAGGAAACGAAATTATTAAAACAAACGATTAAAATTATGAAAGTATTCACACTATTTTTTGCATTACTATTTAGTACAACAAGTTTGGTTTTTGGTCAAAAGTCAACTGTAAAAGGGAAAAAAATCAAACCCAAACATCATGTTGGAATTGTGCGTCTGCAAGGTAAAAAGTCGTTAACTTATTATGCCTTGTCTGTAAAAGAACGTACAGAATTGCTAGTAATGGGTCCAGGAAAGATTGAAGTATTATTACGTGTACGTTTGGAAGATACTACAAAAAGTAGTTTGCCTTATGTCATCCAACATGTACTAGACGATAAAAAAATGAAAGTGGATACACTCAAAGGGGAGAAAGTATCCAAGCATTTGAGATTCAAAAGTGCTAAACTGAAAGGTAAGCCGAGTGCTGCAGGAAAAGTATTTATCCATGTACCACCAGGACAACATACCATTAAACTTTACAAAGGAGATACGGATCAAAAAGTTCACGCAGAGTTTAAATATTTTAAAGACAAGAACCAGCCAAATTGGAAAAACATTATGCCGTCTCTTCCTTTAGATACAGTAAGAGTTAAATATTTAAACAAAAAAAATTCAACCGTTAAATTTCATCGCATAACAAACGAGAAGAAATTTGTTCTAAATACCGCAGATTCGACTCAATTAAAAATCATCATTAAAGCTGAGTTAGATTTTAAAGATCAATCCGGTAAGCCTGTTATTCTTACGATAAAAGAAAAAGGAAATACGATAAAATCTTATAAAATTTCTGGAGAAAAATCTCAAAAAACAGAATATGTAGATGAGAAAAAATTAATTCCAGGAAATTCCAATGTGATTTACTTAAACCTTCCTAAAGGGACCCATACGTATGAATTTTCCTTAGAAGACAAGAAAAAATCTGCCATCATTTTAATTGAAAAAAATACTAAAATAAAAACAAAATAATTATGAAATTAATAGGTTTATTTATCCTCCTAATCGGAGGTTCATTATTCTTTAGTTCATGTGATAAAACCCCAGGTTATGGAGGGAACTGTGGTATTACAGGTATTGTTAAAGTGAGAAAATTCAATTCCAATTATTCAGTTTTGCGCGAAGAAACAGTATTAGCAAATGCTGATGTATATATTGTTTTTGAAGATGGAAAAGGATATGGTGATAAAGTGAAAACAAGTTATGACGGTTCATTTAACTTTAATCACCTAGTACCTGGAGATTATAAGTTATTTGTTTATTCAAACGATACGACTATGTTAAACTCTAATCAAATTCCAATAACGATTTCAGTAACTATCTCTAAAAACAAAGAATTGAAAAATGCAGGAGTTTTTAAAACTGCAGACAATTCTCCAATTAAAGGAAATGCTACAATTTCAGGAAATATTACAGGTCATAAACTCGGAGCTTCATATATAGCAATACATGAAAAAGTGTATTTAACAGACATGTATGACTCAACAAATACGAACTCTAGTTATACGGATTATAGCGGTAATTTTACATTTAATAATTTGCCTGTAGGTAAATTTAAAATATATGTGTATTCAAAAAATCCAGCACTTACTCCTCCCTATTTATTATTAGACACCATTGTTTCTGTACTTAAAAATAATGATGCTATTAAAAATATTGATTTTGATGTTAATGACTAAACAGGTAAAATCGTTTTTATTGCTTTTTTTATTACTTGCTTCATTTGGTAATGCTCAAGACTTATCAGGCGAAAAGAAGTTTGAATATAGTAGTTACTTGTATTTTAAGGTAAATAAGAAAATCTACATTGATAATTTCAATTTGATGTGTTTTGATTCTAGAAGGCATATTTTCAATTTTATGCAAAACGATTTAACATTCAATTATAAAGTGAATAAAAAACTGATTTTAATGTTGGGGGATGCAATTTACATCAATAATTGGAGTCCTCAATACTTAAAAGCATATCGTAATGATATTTCTTTGGGAGCTATTTATTTTCATCGACCAACAATTGGAGTAAAATATAAATTCAACTTTACAAAACGTCTTGAACTTGAAGAAAATGTAACTTTCCAATACTTTACACCATCTATGGAAAAATATCATTCAAGAATTACCTTAGGATCCAAACTTTCCTATGATAACAGAAAATGGCCCTTGGAATTTGAACCTTTTGCCCAAATGATTTTATATTATTATTTAAATGGAGAACCTATGAGTTATTATAATTCGGATGGATCATTGGATGGTTATTATTCCCCGAATGGTCTTCATCGTTATCGTTATCGTATTGGTTTTAAAATAAAACCTATTAAGGCCTGGAAAAAATTTGATTTAATGTTATATGTTGCTGGACAAAAAGAATTTAATTTATCTGGTTTAGGTGGTCATAATATAAATTATACAACGCCGACACAAGATTTGTCAAGTAAACAGCGAACAAGTTTACCCTTTAACGATTATTCGATCTTAGGTTTTCAACTCAACTATGTGTTTGGGACAAAGTAACTACAAACCAAATCGTTTTCCTGGTAATGCTTTAATAACCCCTTTTAATTCTAATCCCAGTAAAATTCCGCTCATCAAACGCACTGGAATTTCGGTTTTAATTGCGAGCACATCCATACTCACTTCCTGACTTTCTTTTAATAGCTCAACAATCTTTAGTTCTTGTTCATCTAATTCATCGAAAAGTTGTAATTGATTTGGAATATTTTTTGTTTCGTCTTTCCAATCCATCATCTCAAAGAAATCTGATGATGAAGTAATCAAATGTGCTTTATTTTTTTGAATGAGGTAATTACATCCTTTGGAGAATTCTCGCGTAATGTCTCCTGGATATGCAAATACATCACGTGCATAGTCGTTAGCTAACTCTGCAGTAATTAAAGAGCCTCCGCGTTCACCACTTTCAATCACAATTGTAGCATCACACATTCCAGCAACAATTCGGTTACGCATGGGGAAATTTTCACGATCTGGATTACTTCCCGGAAGAAATTCGGTCAATAACCCTCCGTTTTCCAACATCTTTTGGGCTACAGGAGTGTGTACATGTGGATAAATGCGATCCAATCCATGCCCAAGTACACCAATGGTTTGTATTCCTAATTCTGTACAAAGTTTATGTGTATAAATATCAATTCCATAGGCCAAGCCACTTACCACAACTATATCTTTCCCAACGAAAGAATGAAGTAGTTCTTCGCAGATTTTTTTACCATAATTACTTGCATTTCGAGTTCCAACGATGGAAACTACACGCGGTAAATTACAAGTCATATTCCCTTTTTTGTATACTAAAATCGGAGCATCATCACATTGATTTAAGCGATATGGAAATTCATCGTCTGTATAAAATAAGGTTTGTATGTTATGTTTTTCAAAGTAATCGGTATATTTTTCTGATTCTTTTAACGCACCCGTTCGATCTAATTGTTGTAGAAACTTCTCCCCTATTCCTGGAATACTTTTTAAACGATGTTTACTTGCTTTAAAAAAATCAGTGCTATCTTCAAAGTGCGCTAATATTTTCCGAATTTTCTTTTTTCCTCCTCCAGTAAGTAATGTTAATGCGATTTGATGTTCAAGATTCATAGTAGTATTTCAAGTTTGTTAATTAAAATTAACTACAAGAAAGAACATTAAAGGACTTGAATTTTAACTATTTTTTTCGTATTTTATATATTCACTAGGTCTATAACAAAAAAAGCTACCTCATACTGAGATAGCTTTTAGTTTAATCAATTGATATATTACGTGCTCTTATTCTTCATCTGCTGCATCATCATCATCTTCGTCTGCTGGCTCATCGAAATCGTCTTCCTCATCGTCAGCAACTTCATCCGCTTCCTCTACTTTTACTTCTTCTTCTTCGATTTCATCGATTTCATCTTCTTCTTCCTCATCGTCATCTGGAATAACAACAGGTTTTTTATTTACTTTATTTAATTTAATTAAGTAAATAATTTCTTCTGTTTCCCATAAAAGTGCATCTAATGTTTCACCAGTAGGCGTTTTGATTTGAGTCATACCCCCACCAAATCCTTCTGGAAATGCATCTTCTAATCGGTCTTTCATGTCTTCTGAAAGCTTGTCATAACTAACTATCGCACGTTTTTTCGACATAATCTATAAATTTCCTGTTATTTCTTCTTGATTACTTAATCTTTGGCAAAAATATATTAATTGCTGAATTTACAAGGTAAAATAAATAAGTTTTTATATTTTTTTAATTAAACATACATTGTTAACTACTATTATGTGTTATTATTCAAACTTAGAACATTTAAAAATTGTGAATTGAACACAATAAATTCTTGTATTTTTGTGACGTGAAACCTCTAATCGCATATTTTTTTCTTTGCTTTTTTGCTGTTAACGCCTACAGTCAACAAATTCGTATTGGCGTATACCGTGAATATGACATTCAACGCATTGTTTTTGCGCACGATGGTTTCAATTACAGTATCTATGCCGACTCAAGTAATCTAGGAGAAATCATTGATGAAGGGTATGTGGAAATTCAACAAACACCGGATAAAAAGTTAGAATTATTTGTTGGTATTGTCTCACAAGGAGTTTTTGATAAAATTTCTCTCATTGAAACTCAAGAAAATGCAAGTATCGAACTAACACCAACCATTCCTTCTCAAAAAACACGTAAATATCAAAACGATTTTGAGATTTTACCTGGTATCAAAGGATTAACTATCGTAAATGTGGTGAATTTAAATAATTACTTGTCTGGTGTCGTAGAATCTGAAGGAGGAACTGGTAAAGATATCGAATACTATAAGGTTCAAGCACTCATGAGTCGTACGTACGCACTCAAGTACTTATCAAAACACGTGAAAGAAGGCTTTAATTTGTGTGACCGGGTTCATTGTCAGGCATATCATTACAAATTACGATTTACACCCGACATCGAGAAAGCAGTAAAAGCAACTGAAAATGTAGTGATGGAAGATGAACATGGAAATCTTGTCGATGCTTACTTTCATGCCAATTGCGGTGGACAAACCAGTGAAGCAGATTACATTTGGAATAATTCGGTGCATTACCTGAATACATTTAAAGACACATTTTGCATTTACACCAAACAAGCAACCTGGGAAAAACGCATACCAAAGCATCAATGGGCTGAGTTTTTAGTAAAACGTTATAATTATCCTATTAACGATTCTATTTTAGGACCTTTGTTATATAATTTTACACAAACAGAACGCTTGGCCTTTTACCATAATCCCATCTTAGGGATTCCTTTACGCGACATACGTCAAGAGTTTAAGTTAAAATCGACGTATTTTAGTAATTATTTAGACGGTAACGACGTATTAATTCGCGGGAGAGGTTACGGTCATGGAGTTGGTTTATGTCAAGAGGGAGCTATGCACATGGCAAAATATAAATACAATTACATACAAATTGCCATTTATTATTTTCCAGGAATATATATCCACAATTTAGAGGAAGATGCTTTTTTTAGACAACGAGGTAATTTGTTTTTGTGTTCTCCCTATCGTGTAGAGGATTAATTACTTATATGTAATAATAAAAATATCCTCATCATCCTTTTTGAAAAGCTTATTTTCACGAGCATAAGCTTCTAATTCAGATATATATTGCAACTTATCCAACGTTTTTTTAGTCTTATCCAATTTAGCTTCTACCAATTCTTTTTCTTGATACATCTTATGTAATTTGATGTTTTGTGAAATAATGGTGAAAATATCTACATCATCCAAAAACATTCCATAAAAGGAAAAAATGAAAAGCGTAACTACATACTTATTTTTGTAGTATTTCGATTTAGTTTGAATCCAACTTCCAAATTTACTCGATGTAATTGTACTTTTCATAGCTCAAAGATACGAGCTAAGGAAATGGATAGTTAACTAAGGAAATGGATATTTTCAAGAACGAAATGTTTGTAAACAAAAAAGGTTGCCTTTCGACAACCTTTACAATTAGCTTCCACAATAAAGACAACCATCATCATCATCTTCCATCGAAGGACTAAATTCGATTTCAGGATTCAATTGTTTTTTCAATTCATAAATGGCTTGCATAGTCTCGCCATCTTCGAATAAATTTCCTGTTAATTTTGTTTTTAATTCAGCAATTTCTTGTTTGATTGCGTCTTCCGTCATTGTAACCATGATAAATATTTTAGATACTACGAAGATATTTCAAAATCGTAGATGAGCATACTAATTTAGTCGATAAAGTTTTGAGTATGGGGTGTTAATAATTTTTTTGATTTTTGATTTAAATAATTTAGGAAATACATTTTTCGTAAAGAATCATATTTCAATAAGTCAACATCATCTTTAAAATGTAAGTCTATTAAATCATAAAAATCACCTTGGGATTGAAATTCCGATTTTAAATTTTGAATCGTTAAGGGAAGTATTTTACTACTTTCAGCTTTACTAAAAAAATAAACTTCTGTGGGAATGTTTCCTTTTGGACCAGCAAAAATCGTTTTTGAATAGATTAAAATTGATTCTGTTGGATTTAAGATGGTATACTGTTCTCCAAGATAAAATCGATAACTATGTTTGTTATCTTGGTATCCATAAATATCTGCTTTCAATAAAGCGTAGGTACTATCTCCATTTTTAACTTTTATTTTAGACGAATTAAAAATGCGATGGGGATACACTTTAAAGTCATTCGGTGAAGAAGCTTTTATGAAGTAAGTTGAACTTCTAAAATCTTGCGCTGTTTTGAATATTCCTTGACTAAAAATGAAATTATTCGCTAACAAACTTAAACATATCAATAATTTAATTGGTTTCATAAGTTTTGTATTTGGTACATTACAAATAAACCTATATCGTTATAAATAATTTATCAAGAGCAAGTCGGCTTGTATAAAGATTTTGTAAAGAAACTTAGATGAAGCGATAACCTACTCCTGACTCTGTAATAATATGAGTGGGATGATTCGGATCATCTTCTAATTTCTTACGTAATTGTGCTATAAACACCCGTAAATACTGAGATTCATTGATATAACTGGGACCCCAAATTTGCTTTAATAAATAATGATGTGTCAAGACTTTTCCCTCATTTTTACATAACAAACAAAAAAGGGTGTATTCGGTGGTTGTAAGCTTTACTATCTCCTCTGTTTTTCGAACAATCCGTGTTGCTAAATCTATCGACAGATCACCAAAATTCAAGATTGGATTTTCGTCTTCTTGGGTGCTACTTCTTAATACGGACCGAATACGTGCTAATAATTCACCCGTTCGAAATGGTTTAACCAAATAGTCATTTGCGCCATTATCCAATGCTTTAACGATGTCTTCTTCACTGCTGTGTGCGGATAAAATGATAATCGGCTTCGTATACCATTCACGTAATTTTTGAAGGACAATGTGTCCATTTTCATCCGGCAAACCCAAATCCAATAAAATTAATTCCGGAGGATGATTTGCTGCTCGAATAATTGCTTCTTTCGCATTGCTTGCTTCAGAAACTTTATAGTCGTTACTTTGAAGTGTGATAGTCAACATTTTACGAATTTGAACTTCGTCATCCACAATCAATATTTCAACATTATTCATTCGCGTAGTTATTAATATTATTTGTTTCTATGGGTAGCAATATGGTAAATTTCGCACCTCCTTCGGATTTATTTTCTAATTCAATGGTTCCATTATGAACTTCCACAAATCCTTTTACAATCGACAACCCTAAACCAGTACCTCCTGTTTTTGAGTGTTTTAATCGATAAAATTTATCAAAAACAAATGGCATTTCATCCTCAGGAAAGCCCTTTCCATTGTCTTCTACGATTATACATAATTGTTCTCCTTGTATAAGTGTGTGAATTTCTATTTCACAGTGCTTTTCGGTATATAAATGTGCGTTGAGAAGTAAATTTTTAAGAACCTGTTCTATCAATACTCCATCTAATTTACATAGGGGTAAATCTCCTTGATTGGTTATACTTATAATTCGACCTTCTACTACCTCTTTTAATGAAAATACTACTCTATGAACCAATTCATTGACATCACACCAATCCATTTTTGCTTGCATGTATTCCGCTTCTAAACGCGACATATTTAGTAAATTCTCCACTTGTGCATTCAATCGTAACGATGCTTTTGAGATTTCTGAAATCAACTCTTCTTTCAATTCCTCCGTCAAATGCTCCCGTTTATCTTGCAAATTATCTGTTGCTCCAACAATAGTAGAAATAGGAGTCCGTAATTCATGGGACAACGAATTTAACATGGTATTATACAGACGTAAGGTATTTTCCTTCTCTTCTTTCACATTCGCAGCCTTTTCAATGGCACGAATCTTAAATGTCAACACGGTATTTACCATTGCTATAATAAAGTACATAAAAAACATCATCAAATCGTCGGTGCTTTTGACAATCCATGTAAAAATGGGGGGGATAAAAAAGTAAATCCATATTACCGAACTTAGCATGGCAGCCGATAATACAGGAAGAATGTCAAAAAACATGGCAATTAACGACAAGGTCATCAATAATATTAATGCAACTACCTTATAATCAATAAATGAAGAAAGAGAAAAACAAATAATCGCTACGATCAATATAAGACCAATACTGATAAAATATTGCTTTGGTTTACTGATTTTATGTAGAATAATGTTTACCACTACTTTAAGTTAATTGACATATTTATTATAACAAATCTATCCATAAAGTTGTAAAGATTTTATAAAGATTTGGTCTAACGAGATTTTCAATAAAAATACCAAAATCCTAATTTTTATTTTTGGCAAATGAATCGCTTTCTAAGCTTTATTTTTTGTCTTTGTATTCAGTACTTTGGACTTTGTCAAGTTTCCAATCCTGGAATAATTGACACGACAGGCGGTAAAAAAATAAAAAAACTTACACTTGGAGCTTATCTTGATACCTACTACGCATTTGATTTTAATCGCCCAAAAAATGGTACGATTCCGTATTTTGTTTCTTCTGCAAATCATGACCATTTTTCAATCAATTTATCCTATTTAGATTTAAAATACACGAATACAAAATTTCGCGCACGATTTATTCCGGGAGTTGGTTCGTACATGAACGCAAATTACACCAACGAAAAAGGCTTCATGAAAAATATCGTAGAAGCTAATGTCGGAATTTGTCTTTCTAAAAAACGTAACATTTGGCTAGAATCTGGGGTATTTGGCTCTCCATTTACGAATGAAAGCGCAATATCCAAAGACCATTTTATGTATACACGTAGCTTAGCACCAGAGTATGTACCTTACTACTTAACGGGAATAAAGGCTAGTATCCCTTTAAACTCAAAATGGAACTTATATACCTATATTTTAAATGGATGGCAACAAATTAAAGATCAAAATTCAAGCAAATCAGTTGCTACTCAACTAGAATATCGTCCAACGAGTTTTCATTTAATTAATTGGAATACCTACATCGGTGATGAACGTAGTGTTTTAACACCAACCTTTCGTATGCGCTACTTTTCAGATATTTATTGGATTGTTGCACCAGCTAAAAAATGGAGTATCATCACCTGCCTTTATGGTGGTATTCAAACATTTGACAAACAACAAACTGCTTATTGGTGGCAACTGAATTGCACAGGTAAATGGAAATTTTCCCAAAAACATAACCTAGCCGGGCGTGTTGAATATTTCAATGATCCCAAAAACTGTATGATAATCAACCAACTAAATAATCAAAAAATAGGAATTTTTAGTGCTGGAATTTGTTACTATGTTAACATACTCAAACATGTGTTATTGCGAATGGATGCGCGTCAATTTTACACGCAAAAACCAATGTTTACCAATCAAATTTCATCGAATACGAATAACGCATTTGTGCTCACTGGAAACCTTACGGTTTGGTTTTGATTATCGTTTCCTACGTTTCGCCAACCACTCTGGCACCTCTTTTTTTGATGCTTGTTTATGATTTTCAGAACTCAATAATTTTTCAGCTAAATCTGGTCGGTTTGCTTTCTGTAAACGGTTTTTTATCCAGTCTCTATTTTCGCGTTTATACCAAAAGAAGAAACGATTTTGATTCAATTTTTCTTCCTTTGTTTTAACCGTTTTAATTGGTTTTAAGGTATATGGATGTACTCCTGAATAATAAATCACTTCCGCAACGGTCATAGGTGTCGGTGTGAAATCTTGTACTTGTTCCAATTGGAATCCCATGTCCTTCGTTTCTGCAGCCAAATTCGCCATATCTTCTTCTTCACATCCAGGATGGGAAGAAATGAAATAAGGAATCAATGGTTGATTCAAATTGTGTTTCGCAGAAATTGCATCGTACTTTTCCTTAAATTTATGGAAATAGGAAAACGAAGGTTTACGCATCACACGCAAGGTTGCATCTGAGGTGTGTTCTGGAGCGACTTTTAACCTACCTGAAATATGGTGTTTTACGACTTGTTCGATGTACTCATCGTGGTTACCGTCTTCGTTATTTTTATTGAAGTCATCTACTAATAAATCGTACCGTATCCCTGAACCAATAAAAGCTTTTTTCACTTTCGGATGTTGGTCTACTTTTTTATAAAGTTCTGTCATCGGTTTGTGGGAAGTATCTAAATTCGAACAAATTACAGGATGTATACAACTTGGACTCGAACAACGATTACAAATCGCTTCATCCTTCCCTTTCATTTTGTACATGTTCGCTGAAGGTCCACCTAAATCGGAAATATATCCTCTAAATTCTGGATGTTTGGTTACCTCCTCTAATTCTTTCAAAATCGATTTCTCACTACGTGAGGCAATAAATTTACCTTGATGTGCGGAAATCGTACAGAAACTACACCCACCAAAACATCCTCGATGCATATTGATCGAAAACTTAATCATATCATACGCAGGAATAGCACCACGCTTTTTGTATTTTGGATGTGGTAAACGTGTATACGGTAAGTCAAACGATTTATCGATCTCTTTTTCCTCCATCGTTTTATAGGGCGGATTGATTACCAATGTTTGATTATCAACGTGTTGGATAATACGATTCGCTTCCCATTTATTCGACTCAACTTCTACAATTTTGAAGTTTGCCGCATACTTGATTTTATCTTCTAAACAGGTTTCATGACTTGCCAATTCAACGGTTTCCCATTGTTTATTTTTCGGTAATTCTTCTTCCTTCGGTTGTAGAAATGCAATTTGTTTTAATGTCTTTAAGGAAGAAAATGGAACGCCTTTTTTCAACAAACGCAACATTTCACGTAAGGGTTGTTCTCCCATACCGTATACCAACAAATCCGCTTTGGAATCTACCAATATCGATGGCATCAATTGATCTTTCCAGTAATCGTAGTGAGTCACCCGACGCAAAGAGGCCTCAATACCACCAATTAAAATCGGAACATCTGGGTAGAGTTCTTTAAGTATATTCGAATAAACGATCGTAGCATAATCAGGGCGATAGCCTGCTTCCCCTCCTGGGGTATAGGCATCTGTAGAACGTAAACGTTTATTGGCCGTGTAATGGTTCACCATCGAATCCATACAACCAGCTGTAACCCCAAAGAAATACTTCGGTTTACCAA
Source organism: Bacteroidota bacterium (assembly GCA_947378245.1). Classification (GTDB taxonomy): domain Bacteria; phylum Bacteroidota; class Bacteroidia; order Flavobacteriales_D; family Crocinitomicaceae; genus CANHVK01. The sequence continues at coordinate 19,021 of CANCJF010000005.1, read as the reverse complement.
ACTTTTTGAAGTCGCGTAAATCATCTTTCCAGTTAGGTTGTGCAACAATAGCGATGCGAAAACCTTCGTCTTCAATGATACGACCAATCACAGCGGTTCCAAATGCTGGATGATCTACATAGGCGTCACCGGAAATCAAAACGACATCTACTTCGTCCCATCCGTGTTTCTCTAATTCTTGCTTGGTAATTGGTAACCAGTCGGTAATTGGTCTTAATTGTTGTTCCATACCTTACAAAGGTAAGGGATAATCGATGAAGAGGAAAATTTTACTATGATTAAATTAAAAAGCTGTTTTTCGTAAAAAATCTGCAATATGGTAATGTTTGATCCCATCAATATTATCTTGCCATATTGGATCCATAGAAATTTCTATAAAGTTTGTATGGGTATAACCCTAAAAACTTTTGATTTTTTTAACCTTTTAGGGGTATAACTAAGATTATTGTGATTAGATTTTATTTGAGTGGTTCTATTTTTTTGTCACCTCCCTCGGTCCCTCCTCGAGGAGGGAAAATGCATGACCGTATAATTATTGAATGAAGATTTTATTATTGAAACAATATGTTTCCCTTGTTTACACTGAACTTGTTGAAGTGAGGAGGGATTAAGGGAGGTGAAGAATTACACCTTCTTCGGAAAATGAACTTCTTCAAAAAATTCAGCCAAGGTCATTTTAAACAATTCACAAATTCGAATCAACGTTTTTAAATCAAAGTTGGCTCCTGACTCCAAACGCCAATAGGCAGATCGTGACATATTCAAATCAAAAGCAATGTACTCGTAGTTTTTTCAATGATAAATGATTACAATTAATTACATTTGGTAAATGTAAAAGCGGATACCGAAAAGCTTACGAGTAGGAAATAAAAAAAATGAAAACATGAAAACAAAAATCCTTTTATTTTTTGTACTAATTGCCGGGATAAGTAATTTGTATGCTCAAAATGTACCATCTTACGTGCCAACAAATGGCCTAATAGGTTATTGGCCGTTTAATGGGAATGCGAACGATGAAAGTGGAAATGGAAATAACGGAACGGTCACTGGAGCCACATTGACAACGGATAGAAATGGGATTGTGAATAGTGCATATAGTTTCAAAGGGAGTGCTACACCAGAAAATTCAGGTGGTGGTGTAGATTATATAAATGTCATTCCTAAAAATTCTATTAATACATTAATTACAGATGGTCTGACAATTTCAGCTTGGTTTAATTTAAATGACCTTAACTCAAATAGTACAATATTTAATTTATCAAATAATAGTACAAATGAAAATTATGGAGTTGTTTTTGATAAAGTTGCAAAGCTAATAAGCGGTAATAATGGTGTTTTTAATTCTAATCCAATTATTGACATACATAATAGTCAAATTCCAATAATAAATAATTGGTATCATGTTGTTTTATCTGTTGATTACTTAACAAATAAGACATCACTTTATGTTAATGGTAAGTTAGATGGTGAATCTTCCAATAATCCAATAAAAACAAATTTTGACAGATTTAAAATGGGTAATTGGAATGATAATGGATATTGGTTCGCAAATGGAAAATTAGATGATTTTGGTATTTGGAACCGTGCATTAACACAACAAGAAATTTCAGCTTTATATACAGGAAATACAATATCTACTATACCAAGTTATGTTCCCACAAATGGCCTTGTGGGTTGGTGGCCATTCAATGGAAACGCGAATGATGAATCTGGAAATGGATTTCATGGTACAGTAAATGGGGCATCCTTAAGTAATGACAGAAATGGAAAATTGAATAGTTCATATTCTTTTACGGCAAATCCACAAAACATTGTATTAACAAATTTACACCAAAATAATTTGAATGGTTATAGTGTTTGTGGTTGGTTTCTAAAAAATTCAAATTCTGTAAATCAGGAAGGAACTATTATTTCAGGAAGTGAAGGTAGTATGCCTGCAGGTTTGAGATTAGATATTGGCAGTATTAACAGATTTCAATTTGATTTAGAAGGTAATCCAGGTGGTAATGGTTTATTACAAAATAAACCTGGCGACAACACTAATTATTGTGATTCTAAATGGCACTTTTTTGCGGCAACCTTTTATTCACCAACAGGAAAAGTTTCATCTTCTGCTTTTAATGTATATGTTGACGGAATTCCGGTTCAAAAGATTTCTTACCATGAAAATTGGCCTACTTGGGATACAATAGTTTATGCTCCAATAAATAATGGAAATCGTTCAACAATTATAGGTAATTGTAATGGTGGTGCTTTTAATAATACTGATTTTTTTAATGGTCAACTTGATGATATTGCAATCTATAACCGTGCTTTAACTCCTGAAGAAATATCTGCGTTTTACTCTGAAAATCCTGCTTCATCTGCACTTTCCTCCACCAAAGTATACGTCGACGCACCAGCAACGACTAAACAAAACGACACTTTACAATTAGCAATTAGTACAGAAACATTAAATACAGTTGATAACGTAATCGCTTACCAAACAGATTTTTCCTATGATACAACTCGTTATACTTATTTGTCTAATAATTTAGCAGGTACGATTAACTCTGTAGGAAATGCAATTGTAAACAGTTCTAAAAACGGAAAATTAACCATCAGTTACATGTCACAAACAGCATTAAACGCTGCAGGTAGTTTGTTGAAATTGAAATTCAAATCCAACAATACATTAGGTCAGGGTGTCTTTGGGTTATCTAATTTCTTATATAATACCACAGCAATCACCAATTTAAAATCAGATACTGTAAATACCATCGATGGAGTTCCTCCGACTGCAAATATTAGTTACTCAGTTAACCCAGCACGTAAAGGAGATTCTTTATTGATTACCGTCAACTTCAATGAAAAAATGGCAGTTTCTCCAGTTCCTCAATTAAATTTATCTGGTCAAAATACATTGTCTAATTCAAATTTGACAAAAGTAAATGATACTACCTACACGTTTTGGTGGGTAGTAGAAAAAGGAAATGGAGCAGTAAATGTCAACTTAGCAACAGGACAAGATTTAGGTGGTAACGCAATCGTTGCAATTCCAACACAAAATCCATCTTTCACTGTTTTACCAACATTTTTTGGTGATATTGATACGAATACATTGGTACAAGCATATGATGCTGCATTGGCATTACAATATTCTGTTGGTTTAAACCCATTACCAACCATGGATCCTTTGCCTTGGTCCAATTGGAGATTAGCAGTTGCAAACGTAGATACGGTTGGAAATGTTACTGCAAATGATGCTTCATTAATTTTACAACATTCTGCAAAATTAATTTCTACCTTCCCTGCAGATGCAAAAAAACGTGGTGGTGATGCCCCTGTTGCTAATGTAACAGTATCGCAAGAAGGAAATCAATTGGTGTTTAGAGCTACTGGAACATTGTATGCGTTCAACGTATTTATGAAAGATCATTTCAATGCATTGGGTCAACCAGAAGTGAAAGACAAAAACGCAATTACAGCAGCAAATATAAACGCTTCAACCTATAATGTAGGTATTGCTTCAACAACACCATTTACTGAAAACGAACCGTTCTTAGTAATTCCTGTTTTAACTACAGAAACATTACAAGGTTCTATGGATATTGTAGCAAACACACAAGAGAAAGCATTAGCGTATGGCGCTGCTGCTAGTATTACGTCACTTAACAAAGAGTCAATGGTGGTATATCCAAATCCTACAAAAGACGTAGTAACCATCAACAATGCACAGGGAAATACATTGCGTATTGTAGATGTTCAAGGAAAAGAAGTGTATAATGCATTAATCACAACTGCCAAAACAGAAATTTCCTTGAAATCATTAGGTGCAAAAGGAATGTATGTTCTACATATCTTAGACGCAAATAATGTGAGTATTCAATCGAAACAGATTGTGTTAGAATAATTTAATTAAACATATTAAAAAAGTTAACCATCAACATCTAATCCATATTCTATGAAAAAGTTTTATTTATTATTTTTTATCGCCGTTGTTAATACCGTTTTGTTTGCACAAGCACCACAAAAGTTCAGTTATCAAGCAGTTGTTAGAGATCTAAACAGTGTATTAATCACAAATCAAAAGATAGGTGTTAAAATTAGTGTGCTTCAAAATTCTGCACAAGGAACATCTGTTTATGAAGAAACACATAATGTTCTTTCCAACGAAAATGGATTGATTTCACTTGAAATTGGAACAGGAAAATCACTCGTTGGAACTTTTTCTGCCATTAATTGGTCAACAGGTTCATACTTTGTGAAAAACGATATTGATCCAAAAGGAGGTGAAAATTATACCATTGTATCCACGAGCCAATTAATGAGTGTTCCTTACGCCCTTTTTGCCGCAAATAGTCAACCAGGCCCAAAAGGAGATAAAGGTGACACAGGTGCTACCGGAAAAGATGGAGCAGTTGGTCCACAAGGTCTACAAGGTCCGATTGGACTTACTGGTCCAGCAGGAAAAGATGGAACTGGATCTACACCAGGAAAAATTCCGACTGTAAGTACTGACAAGGTTGAGGAAATAATCAAAGACGCACCAAGTTTAAAAAGATATTTGAAAGTAACACATACAGTAACCGATGATGGTGGAGAAACCGTTCTTAAAAGAGGTTTTTGTTTCAGTGAAAATCCGAATCCTACAACTGCAGGAAAGAGTTTTTCCAATAATTATAGTAGTTCAATTGGAGTAGCGACTGACTCTATTTTTGAAATCAAATCAAATCAAAAATACTATATTAGAGCGTATGCTGTGAATACCAAAGGAACAGCTTATGGAAATGAAATGGTAATAAGTACCATGGATATTAAATTACCGACAGTAACTACTGTAGCCGTAAATGATATCGGTTACCGTGAAGCTACAGTTGTAGGGAGTGTAAATAACACAGGAAATCAAAAACCTAAAATTGGATTTTGTTTGGGCTCCCATGCAAATTTAAATGTTGATAATACAGACTTCTTTTTCTATTGTGATTCGTTGACTAATTTCTCTAAAAAAATACCATATCTAAATCATAGTTCATCTTATTATGTGAGAGCTTTTGCTGAAAATTCAATGGGAATTGCTTACGGAAATGAATTAAATTTTGTGACTTTGAAAATTTTAAAGCCAAATGTTCAAACTATTGGTGTTGATAGCGTTGGTTACGATTATGCATCAATTTCAGGAAAAATTATTAGTAATGGAGGTGATTCAATTACAATGTCTGGTATATGTATTGGTACTACTAACATGCCTACTGTAAAAGATACATTTGTATATAACAATTCATATTACTCCTCATCAATTATAGCTATGACAAATAATTTAGCACCTAACACAACGTATTATGCACGTGCCTATGCTAAAAATAACGCTGGAGAATCTTATGGAAATGCAATTAAATTCAACACCTTAAATTTAATCGTTACCACAAATACAGTAAAAGACATTAATTTATTTGACGCAAGCTTTTCAGGTGATGTTACAAATGATAATGGCATTTCAAATTACGAAAAAGGATTTTGTTATAGCGTACATACAAATCCAACCTCCCAAGATGGAATAGTTACTAATTGGAATAATGGGAATTCTTTTGTTTCATCTACAAATAATTTAATAGCAAATACTACCTATTACGTGAAAGCATTCGTGAAAGTCAATAATAATTATGTCTATGGGAACGAAGTTTCGTTTAAAACACTGAATATTAACTTAACGACCAATCCTGTTATTAATAATAAAGGGATTAAAGCAAATTTAACAGGAGCAGTAAGTGATACGATTCTTGCAAAAAATTATAATTTAGGCTTCTGTCTGAGCACATCCATCAACCCAACTACCAATGATCAAGTAGCAACGAATTTTTGGTATGCTGGTACAACGAATTTTCAATCTGAAGTCACAGGATTGAAAACCAATACCTCCTATTATGTAAGGTCATTTTTGAAAGATTATAACAACAATATCGTCTATGGTAATCAAGTTACATTCAAAACAGGCGCAATAAAATTGCCAACAATTTCTACGGATTCAATTAATAACATCAATCTTCATACAGCTAACGCTTATTCTACAATCGTGGATGATGGTGGTGATGAAATTACTGAAAAAGGATTTTGTATCGCAACACATACTACACCTACGATAAATGATATTGCAATTCAAGATAATTATATGAATTCTTTCTCAAATTTAATCTCAAATACCAAGTACTATGTAAGAGCTTATGCTAAAAATTCAATGGGAATAGCGTACGGAAATGAAATAAACTTTACAACAAGTCAATTAAAAGTTGAAACCGTTTCCATTACTAAAACTACGTTTGCTTCTGCAGAATTTAAAGCAAAAATTATAGCTAAACCTAAAAATTCAAATAATAACTATTATCAAATTATCTATTTATTAATTTCAAAAAAATCAAACCCTACATTTCAACAACAAGATGTCATATTGAGTAATAATTGGAGCTATTCTACAGGAGATTCGTTAATTGTTAGTTATAATCATTTTGATCCTTCAACCACGTACTATGTAAAAGCAGCTTATATTTATAATTATAATACAAGCGATACAGTATACGGTTCACAATTGACATTTACAACATCAGCCGCTCCTACTTTACAAACTTTTACACCGAGTAAAATCGCTTCAAACAGTGTTTATTTATCAGGAAGTAACGCCAATACCAATGGATACTTATTTACGGAAAGAGGGTTTGCACTAAGTACATTGCCAACTATTTCTTATACAAATATGGGCAACATGATTAATGCCTATGGTAATGGTATCGGAGAATTTAACACGACAGCAACACTAGAGCCAAATATAACGTATTACGTAAAAGCGTATGCTAAAACAAGTGATGGTTTGACCGTTTTTGGCAATGAATTTTCATTTAAAACACTTTCAATCGGTCAAAAAGGACAAGGTGGTGGAATTGTATTTTACGATAAAGGGGAAGTTACAGATGGTTGGAGATACCTAGAAATTGCTTCCAATGATCAAAGTACGGGTGCAATTTGGGGTTGTGAGAATGTTAGTCCTGCGGCTTATAATAGTTCATTAGGAGGCGGATTAGACAATACAAATGCTATCGCAACTTCATGCAGTGATCAAAATTCAGCGGCTAAAATATGTTACAACCTCGTCTTAAATAATAAGTCAGATTGGTATTTACCTTCCTCGGAAGAATTAATGATGGCATATCAAAATATTCATTTAAAAAACAATGGAAATTTTAATCTTGTTTACTACTGGACAAGTAATTTTGGAGGTTCAAATAATGCCATGTTAATCGGATTTAGTAATGGAGATACACAATATTACGATGCTAAGTTTACAGGTTCTGTAAGAGCTATGAGAAAGTACTAATACAATATTTAATTTTAATACAATTTTATCATGCAAAAAAGCGCGATCATTTTTTTAAGTCTATTACTGACAGGATCTCTGTCACTTCATGCACAAACGGCAACCCTATCTGCTGGAGGGGAAGCAAAGGGCACTAATGGTTCAGTAAGTTATAGCATTGGACAAGTAGCATACACCAGCGTATCAACTTCGAATGGATCGGTAAGTCAAGGGGTTCAACAAACCTATAAAATTAGTTCAGTAGGTCTATTACTGACTGATATTGATTTTTCCTTATCTGTGTTTCCTAACCCAACAATGAATTTAATCACTTTAGAAGTTGGTAAATATGCAAATCAAGCCCTAAACTATGTATTAATAGATGGAGCTGGAAAACAAATTCAAACGAGTAAAATAATTGATAAACAAACCAATATAGACATGAATATGCTCCCTACAGCAACGTACGTGATGGAAGTTTATCAAGAAAACAAAAAAATACAATCCTTTAAAATTTTAAAAGTGAATTGATGAGAAAATTATATTTATTCCTTTCATTAATCGTATTAAACATAAGTTTATCGGCTCAAGCTCCTCAAAAATTTAGCTACCAAGCTTTAGTTAGAAATGCATCGAACACATTAGTAGTGAATCAAAAAGTGGGTACACGAATCAGCATACTACAAACATCTGCGACAGGCGTAGTGGTGTATACTGAAAGACATGAACCAACAACCAATGCAAACGGTTTAATCACCCTTGAGATTGGAGGAGGAACTGTTATATTAGGTGATTTCAACAAAATAGATTGGGCAAAAGGTCCTTTTTATGTACGTACTGAAACAGACCCGTTTGGAGGAACAGAATATACTATTTCAGGAGAATCTCAATTATTAAGTGTGCCCTATGCTTTATTTGCAGCGAATGCTACACCTGGAAAAGATGGGTTAGACGGGAAAGATGGCGCTCAAGGAATCCAAGGACCTAAAGGTGACAAAGGAGATGCTGGAAAAGATGGATTAAATGGCAAGGACGGCGTAAAAGGACCTAAAGGAGATACAGGAGCTACCCCACAAATAATCGTTACTGTTTCATTAACTGGAGACACCCTTAAATTTGAAAATGGTAATTATATAATTATACCTGGAATTAGTGCTGCAAATTCAAAAACTAAACCTACAAGTGGATATGGTCCAACCATTACGGATGTAGATGGTAATACCTATAAAACCGTATATATTGGCACGCAACAATGGATGGGAGAAAACTTGAAAACATCTAAATACAGTGATGGTACAACAATACCAAATATAAAAGATAATACACAATGGGTAAATGTAACTACAGGCGCATGGAGTAATTATAATAATAGTGATTCTATAGGTAGTATTTATGGCAAATTATACAACTGGTATGTGATAAATCCATCAACTAATGGCAATAAAAATGTATGCCCAACTGACTGGCACACACCTAACGATACTGAATGGAAAATTTTAACGGATTATTTAGGGGGAGCTGAGGTAGCTGGTGCTAAAATGAGATCAACAGAATTAACATATTGGAATACTCTTAATGAACCAACCACAAATAGTGCATTATTTTTCGGATTAGCAGGTGGCATGAGAAATAATGGAGGTGATTATAATGATATAAAAGAATATGCAACATGGTGGTCTTCAGATAATATAGATTCAATTTCAGCATCATTTAACTATCTCTTAAAAGGTAAAAATGGACCAAATTCTTGTTCATTCTGTACTTACATCAGTCCAAAACTATCAGGTCTTTCCATACGTTGTCTAAAAGATTAAATATTAATACCTGTTCAATAATGGACAGGTATTTTTTATTGAAAAACTAACTCGTTCATAAACTTTTATGACCTTCATCACATTTTATTCCACCACCCTTTCCTATCTTTGTTTAATAAATTATTGAATATTATGAGATCTCAAGTTGCCGTTTACGATACACATGAAAAAGCAGTAGATGCTTTAGGAAAATTAAAAGAAGCAGGATTTAACATGGAACATACTTCCCTTATCGGTCAAGCCGAAATAGTGGATGATCATGTACACGTGAAATCTCTTACGGATATACGCATTAAAACAACAGCCATTGGGGTCGTTGCTACTTCAACATTAGGTCTATTATCTGGAATTGGTGTATTTGCCATACCTGGTTTAGGTTTCCTTTTTGGTGCAGGCGCATTGGTAGGTGCTATCGCTGGTTTGGAAATTGGGGTAGTTGGAACTGGATTATTCAGTGTCCTAACTGCTGCAGGGTTTAAAAACGATAACATCGTGAAATACGAAGAACATATCAAAGAAGGTCGTTTCTTAGTGATTGTGAAAGGTCCTTTAGAAGAAATCGAAAACGCGGAACATATTTTACATACCGAAGGATCCCATTTGGGATTGGAATTATTGGATAAATAATCCGAATTTACGATTCCACGTACACCCGATGCACGCGTGACGAAATAGACGTCAACACTTCATACGGTATGGTATTCATTTTAAACGCATAGGAGGACAAGGATTGATGTTCTCCTATGATTTCAACTGCATCACCTTCATGCACTTCAACCGAAGTAACATCCACCATCGTCATATCCATACACACATTTCCAACAACAGGACAAAAAACGCCTTGAATCACAACATTTCCTACTCCATTACTTAAAGTTCTTCTGAAACCATCTGCATAACCGACTGGAATAATAGCAATTTTCATTGGTTTTGGAGCAACAAAAGTACATCCATAACCTACAGATTCTCCACATTGTATAGCTTTCACTTGCGTAACAACACTTTTCCAAGAAACTGCTTCTTGTAATAATGCTTTCGTTTTATCATTCGCACTGTACCCGTACATACCTATACCCAAACGAACCATATCAAAATGGGCAGAAGGATAATTTCCGATGGCTTCAGAATTTGCTAAATGCTTGATATACGAATAGGAAATTACATCATCTAAATAACTAATAATATCGTTGAATTTTTGTATTTGTAACAAAGTAAACGTTGCATCTTCTTCATTATCAGCATCTGATAAATGACTGTAAACACTTTGCAATTTGATTTCTGGTTGCGTTTGTAAAATAGCAATCAATTCATCTAAATTACTTTGTTCAAACCCTAAACGACGCATGCCAGTGTCAAACTTTAAATGCACAGGATAATTTTCAATACCTTCTCCAATCAACACCTTAATGAAATCATCCAGCATCTTAAAAGAATAGATTGCAGGTTCTAATTGATATGAAATAATATCATTAAAACCATCTTCTTCCGCATTCATCACTAAAATAGGTAATGTGATCCCATGTTTACGAAGTTCCACGCCCTCATCCGCATAGGCTACACCCAAATAATTTATTCCAATCTTTTGAAGGTATTGAGCCATTTTTACTGCACCAGAACCATAAGAAGAAGCCTTTACCATTGCCAACACCATACAGGTAACTGGTAGTAAAGAACGATACACCTCCACATTATGTTTTACAGCCGACAAATCTATTTCTAAGGTTGTTTTGTGTTTCTTTAATTGAAACAAACGAACGAACTTTTGTAAGTGTGCCGTACGTGTTCCTTTAATCAATACTGTTGCATCGGAAATTTCATGCACAGGAACCTGAGTAACCTCATCCAAAAAATAAACTGCATCTAACTTAAACGAAGAAATGATAGATTTGATCTCCTCGATTTGAACATCCGAAAAACCAGTGGTAGCAATAATGGCAACACGTTTTATATTTGCCGAAATACTTAGTTGATATTCTAACGATTGGACCAAGGCATCTACGTCTAAATTATAAGAATCATTGATGATGGTCGTCTGATTTATTCCCTCAAACGTTTCCATACGCAATGCCAAACGAGGCAACGTTTTGATGCGTTCTTTTAGTAATTCAGAATTTTTTTCAAAATGACTTGCAACAGAAATAACCAATTCTATGTTTCGCTTACTTACAGAGTCATTAAAAGGAATTAAATCTACTAATTCTTTCGTTGAATAGGCATTGTTGACTTCTCCATGTATAGCATTCAATTGACTTTCATTCAATATAATATCGTTAGATATCCAAGTAATTTTACAACTTTTAAAAGCAGATAATTTTTCTGAAAGATGTATCTCTTTTGATTCAAAATTATGTGCATGTGCTCGACCAAAAGCAGTGAAAATTCCATAAGTTGGTTGAATCATTTGTACCAATGATTGCATCTCATTCAGTTCAGAAATTCCTGCCTCGATCAAAGCCATCTCATGGGTATCATTGATCTCCAACAAAGATAATGCAACGCCCAGTTGAGAATTAAAACTTTTAGGACTACGAACTATTTTTTTAGTAGATGAAAGCAGGTGATACAACCACTCCTTAACCATTGTTTTTCCAACACTTCCAGTAATAATAAATACAGGAAGAGAGAATTGGTTACGATGAAAAGTTGCTAATTTTTGAAGTGCTTCCAATGATGAATTTACCACAAAAAAACATGCCTCTGGAAATTGAGCTAAATCAACAGTAGCAGAAACAACAAAATAACGAACACCTTTACGATAAGCCTCTTCAAGAAAAGTTTGCCCATCTCGGTAATTACCTGAAAGTGCAAAAAATACAGTTTGATCTGTGACCGACAATTTTCGAGTATCGTACGCCACACGATGGATTACTCCTAACTGTTGACCTACGATTTCTTTCGATTGAATGGCTTCCGAAAATTGTGCTATGATTAGATTTAATTTCAATGGTTAAAAATTGAAAGATAAATGTAAGAAAATATCCTATTTATACGTTAAATAATCTTATTCGTTATCTAACTAATAGAAAAAGTATATTTTCGTTAAAAGAATTACGCGTGATAAAATCTATCCTCTTTTTATTTTATTTACTCCTTCTCACCGCTTTCTCCCAAGCGCAAGTGAACAACTCCGAGCGTGAAAAAGAAATGGAAGAAGTGCGTATTATTCCTAAAACCAAAAAACAACGCGGCAAAGAAATCATGAAAAAGGTGATTGATCAACGCGAATTCTACGAAGATCAACTAAAAAATTATTCGGTTGAAACATATTGTTTTACTTCGCTTGACAAAGAAGTCGATGACACACTTAAAGACAATATCAACGAAACAAAACGCATCGATCAATTAGAATGGAATGCAACTAGTTATTATAAAGCAAATAGAAACTACAAAGATGTATTTCATGGATATGTAGATTATACCGATGAAAAACTTTTTGTAATGGGGGGAAGCGGTGGTAAAACCAGACCTAATATGATGGGAGACGAATCGATTATGCCTAATTTTTCGATCAACGTAAATCCTTATGTATTTATTAAAAGCTCCAAAGAAGCAGATATCAATCTTTACACCAACTTAATTCATGCGCCAAACATATGCGAACGTCCAATTATTTCTCCTTTAAACTCAAATGCTTTTCTGTATTATTCATTTTACCTCGAAAATGTAACTACCAATTACTTGAATCAAACTGTCTATGAAATACGCATAGATCCTATCTTTGATAATGAAGCATTATTCCAAGGAACACTCTATATTCTAGATAACACTTTTACACTTATCGATTATGATTTGATAGTGAACAGTAGCGCTTTAAACTTTTTTAAATCACTACAAATCAAAGGAAAATACGAACTAAATAATTCGTTTTTATATGCTGTAAATCGAGAATTTATCTATGTAACAAACGAAGGAAGCAACTTGATTTTTGGCAATTCGCGGATTCAATACACGAATTATATAAAGTTAAAAGAAGAAATTCCTGCAAAATTTTGGATTGAACCTAGTGTTTACGAAGATCAAGCAACAACTCAGGAAAAAACATATTGGGATTCAATTAGACCCTTCAAACTTACAGTAAGAGACAGTCTTTTTTTCGCAAATCAAGATAGCCTGATTAAAGTACAACAATCGGATACATTTCTATTACGTAAAGACAGTATATACAATGCTCTATCTATCATGGATATTATTTGGTATGGAGTTGGTTTTAAAAACACAATCAAAGGATATAATCTATGGATCAGTTCCTTAGCTGCACAAGTAGTTCCTCTTGGTGTTGGTGGATACAGACATCGATTATTTTTTAAGTATAATAAAAAATTCAAAGATGGTAGAGGGTACAGCATAGAACCCTTAATTGATTATGGATTTTCAAATCATGATATCAAAGGTGAATTAACACTAGCCTACCTCTATAATCCGAATCGTGCATCGCGAATTCAAATCAAAGGGGGAGACATCTACGATTTTATTAATAGTTATCAGAGTATCGTTGGAACTTGGGGGCCAGGAAACCGCGTTCGAAATCAAAAACTAGAATTGACGCACCGCATGGAAATTTTAAATGGACTATACCTAGAGAATTCCTTTTTATATTCTAACCGTAGTTCTATTCAAGGCATCAAATACCCTTCTTGGGTAGATGGATTTGGAACTTTTGCAAAACCTACGCCATTTGAAGGATATAAAATAAGTCTATTAACCACTGAATTTGAATACCATCACCAGCAAAAATACCTCATCAAAGACAAACGAAAAGTGGTGCTTGGTTCGAAGTGGCCGACTGTTGCCGCAAAATTCAATGTCGGAATTCCATCACTTTTTGGAGGACAATCGAATTTTGGTTACCTTGAATTTCGCGTTTCCGATGAACGAAAATTAAGAACCTTTGGTGACTTCTTTTTCAAACTTACATTTGGTCAATTCTTATATAAGAATGATCTACGCGTCATTGAACACAAGTATTTTAGAACATCAGACTATTATTTCTTTTCCAATCCAACCAACTCCATGCAATCGTTAGATACCAATATGAATACAGCTGTGAGTTACTTACAATGCAACGCTATCCATCATTTCAATGGATTCTTTTTAAATAAAATATGGGGAATCAATAAATTAAAATTAGAAGAATCAATAGGTGGTGGAATATTAACCATCCCGAACACACAATTTTTACAAACGGAAATTTATGTGGGTGTTGAACGAAAATTCAGAATTCGTAAAGATTTAATGAAATTTGGAATCTATTTAATAAGTGCAAACTCTACACATTCTCCACATAATCTAAGACTCAAAATAGGAATAAACGGTTATGACACCTTCCGCTCGAAATGGTTATACTAAAAACTCAGGTCAACCACTAGCTTACGCGTATGTATCTTCCAAACACCATCCTCTTTCACAAATGTATCGTGGTATACACCTGTCATGATTGTTTTGGTTGACTCAATAGCATCTACAACCAACAAATAACTTTGAGCATAGGCACCTCCTTCGTGTAAATCAACTAATGTATTCGTTATAAAATGTCTTTTACCACGTGTAAACTCCAATATTTTAGACAACAATAGCTCAATCTCATCTTGTCCTTTTGCTTTACCAATACGCAATTCTAATTTGCCATCTTCCAAAAATAAATCACGACACACATCAATGCGCTCAATATCTAAATGAATGGTATAAGAATGTATCACCTCCGTGATTTGAAATTTATCGAAAATGTCTTGCATTGTTATAGTGATTAAATGGATATGTTCATTGTCGCTAAAGCGAAAGTCAGTCTGAGCGAAGCCGAAGACTACTTACTAATCAACTCATACAAGGCATTCAAATTCGGAGAAATAATAATGTCAATTCTACGATTCTTTGCCTTATCTAATTCGTCCACTGGATGAAATTCACCACGACCGGCGGCCATCAAAATAGTAGGACTTATTGCTGTATTGCCAGTCATAATTTCAACTACTGACGTAGCACGCAACACAGACAACTCCCAGTTATTTTTAGGATGTCCAGCACGTGTTAATTTATCTGAGTCCGTATGACCTTCCACAATAATCTCTAATTCTTTTTCGTTTTCCAAAACTTTCGCTAAATCAATCAATGCTGTTTTACCATCTGGTTCTACCTCAGTACTACCTGTTTTAAATAATAACTTAGCTTCCAGACTCACGTATATTTTACCATTTTTGTTCACCACAGTAAGTCCACGATTTTTGTATGCTAGCAAGGCATCAGCAACTTTTTTCTGTAATAATTTAACAGCATCATCTTTACGCTGCATCATTTCCTCCAACTCGTTCACGCGTTTCTCACGATCTGCTAACAAACGTTGTTTCTCTTTCAATTCTTCTTCTAATTCTTTCAACACGTCTTGCTTGCGGTGTAACTCAACACTTTTCGCGTCCATTTCTGCTTGCATACTACCTGCACTTTTTGAGATTGCAGCACGGTCATGTTCAATACGCTTTTCATAGGCTGTATTTTGGTCTTCCAATTTACCGTACTTCGTTCGCAAGTCTCGCAACAAATCTCCTAAATTCGTAGTATCTAACCTTAACTGCGTTGCTTCTTTTTGCAAGGCATTTAATCTAGCATCTAACTCATTAGATTTAGTTTCAAAATTAATTGCTTTGTCTTTCAATGCATTCAATTCTTCTTCACACAAACGTGCTTTATCTTTTACATCGTTGTATTTTTTCATCGGTACACAGCCTACCATCAATAGACAAGCGGTAAATAATACGATACAGGTGTTTTTCATACTCGTTAGTTGTGTTTTTATGTTGACTAACAAATATCGGAAATAGTCACCTGCTGAAATTAGTGAGTTTAATTAGTTTTAAACACCAATTTTTTAGAAACTAAGTATTGATTGTATATAAGGGAATTATTAAAAATTAGATATTTTGAGGCAAAAAAGAAATTAAATCCGGAGTTTACATTGGTAAATGAGGAGAGAAAGCATTGCTTTCGAAGACCAAACGGTAGTGCAGAGAACAAAAAAAGGTAACAATAAGAAGAAAAAGCAGTTTTTAAAATTCCCTAAAACAATGGGCAAGACAATTTATCCGAGGGTCTCGTCTCACAGGTAGAATAATGTAACGAAAATTCATGGGTCATCAAAGCTACAGTATTGATTTTTGAACTAATAAAATCTACAGAATATCCAAAAGCAAACTGCTCTTTAAATCTTACCTGAAACATGCCTAAAAATGATTCGTTATTTCGCAAACCTAGACCAAATTTAAACTCATCTTTATAATCTAAAAATGCATTTAAATCAATAGACATTGGAGAATTAACTGTTTTTTTAACTAATAAATTAGGAACAATTGTATAATTCTCATTGACTAAATAACGAAACCCACTTGAAAAGTTAGATTGTAAACGATAATAGGATTCCACACCCATGCCACTCCATTTTGAAGTAGTCAGTTGATCCAAACTTAACCCAATAAAATAATTTTTCCCATCCCACCAAGTACCAAAACTGGCAATAGGACTGTAAAAAGTACTACTCTTTTGTGTAGCTGGATCAGCTTGATAGGTTGTAATGGTACGATTTGAAAAAGTCATTTGTTTGGCACCCAAATTAACTCCAAATGAAATACGTGTTTCCTGGGTAAAATTAAAATGGACAGCATATGTAAACGATAAACCATTACTCGTAAACGGACCAATATTGTCGCGTTCAAATTTCATCCCAAAACCCTGCCTTGGACTAAACATTTGTGTGCGTTTTGTTTTGATTGGTGTAGTAAAAGTAATTAAGTTACTCACTGGAGCACCTTCGAAACCAACCCATTGTATGCGACTCATCGATTTTGCTTTCGAACAATTTTGTATACCAGCCAAAGCAGGATTATATGATAAATGATTCCACATCCACTGAGTATATTGTGTTTCCTGTTGCGCTTGCAGAGACAGCATTAAAAAACAGAAATAAAGTATGAACAATAACTTTTTCATCGAATCACAGTTACTGTTCCTTGAATTGGAGCACTATTAAACGAATCTCTTAGGTGAATGATGTAAAAATAGACTCCTTCATCAACCACATTTCCGTTATAAGTACCATCCCATGATTTTTTATAGGTATATCCTGTCGTTTCAAAAACTGGCTGTCCCCACCGCGAATATATTTTCAACTCACAATTAGGATAATCTTCTAAATATGGAATCAACCACGTGTCATTAATATCATCGCCATTCGGACTAAAGCTTGTCACAGCATCAAATTTCCGTTTCAATACTTTAATAAAAACGTCATCAGTTATTGTACATCCATTATAATTTGAAACTAAATAATAAGTTGTATTAACATGCGGACTAACCTTTGGTGTCAAAGTAGTTAAGTCTGTACCTATAGGTTTCCATTCAAAAGTATCTCCCGAACTGATTCCTTGTAATTGTATTATTTCCCCTTCATGAATAGTAGTATCTCTTCCTGCATCAACCTTAAAAGTTGTAACCGAAAATTTTGTAGTTTTTGAGCTTACTGTGACCTTACACGCTGAAAAACAAGTGTTTGAAACACTTACAACATCTCCTTCTTTTAATTTATTAGTTTCAAAATAAGAGGTGTCTGTTTTGGCAACCAACGTATCATTAATAAACCATGAATAATTAGTTGAATCTTTACAATTAATCAATTGACTACTAATACGTAGTGTTTCATTTTTACATATATTTTGCTTCGGAGTAAAAATAGAAATTGCAGGTACAGGTCTATCAATACCAGCACCCGTAAGATGTACCCTCATTTGGGCTTCAGCAGGTACCGTATTTAAATTGGTAACACCACCTGAAATAACAACATAATACGTCGAATTAGGCAATAAATTAGGAGCTGTAATCGATAATGAAGTAGTAGCATTTGAGAAGCAATTACCTACCAATTTATAGGTGGTAGGATCGCAAGGTAATAATGCCTCCAACATAGAAACATTGATTTCAGAGGCTTGATTGAGATTCGTTTTATAACTGATATTATCAGCAAAAAAATATACATTTCCCCCTTTATCATTGGTTGTAAATTTTAACCAAATGGTATTTTTTGGAGCAAAACATAACACTTTAGAAAAATCATCCTCACAATTTGTACACTTTGTACTAGATGTTGAATAGTTTTTTATCACAACCGTATCATTTGGACAAAGGGTTAATGCAGTAGCACAATTATCATAACTCTCTTGTGAAATCACAACAGTGGACATTAAAGAAATAAGTAAAATAATTCCGATTATATAACGCATAAACAACATTAGTTATTACTTGATACGTAAAAATTAAAAATTTGTTTTGTTTTAAACATTAATTCTTTATGTTCAGCTATTTATACCTGTTAGGTTTTCAAGTTAAATTCTTAATATTGTCGTTTTAAAAAAAATGAACATGAAAAAAACACTCGTTATTATCGGATGTATAATCTTTAATTTCATAGCGTTTTCTCAATCCGTTGCTGAATTAACAAAAAAAGGCGATGATTTGTATGAAAAAGGGAATTACCAAGAAGCTATAGATTTCTACTCAAAAGCAATCAAACAAGACCCTAAAAATAGTGATTTGTATTTAAGTAGAGGAAATGCGATCTATTTTACGGAAGACTATAACAAAGCAATGCTTGACTACACAAAGGCAGGTGAACTAGATCCAAAAAATGAACACGTATACATTAACAAAGGAAACGCTTTAACTTTTCTAAAACAATACAAAGAAGCACTTGAAAATTACGACAAAGCAATAGAAATTGATCCAAAAAATGTAGATGCAATTTACAACAAAGCAGATACAAAATTTACAATGGAAGATTTTAATGGTGCGATTGAAGATTGTGCTAAATCCATTAAGCTAAATCCATTATTTGAAGGTGCTTTTT
>CANCJF010000004.1 GCA_947378245.1 Bacteroidota bacterium | reverse complement strand
TAGGTAGATACCCCCCCCCCCCAGGATATTTTACAGGGGTTAAAACTACCAAAGGTGAATCATTTAAAGGAATTTTAATTTGAATATCACACCCGTTTTCTTGTGTTTGATTAATTAAAAATTGTCCATTTAACAATTCTGTTCTTTCTTTCATATTAACAATTCCTGAACCTGAACCAAAAACGTCTTTTCTAAAATTTGAACCATTATCTGTAATTTTCAAATAAATGATTTCGTTTTTGTTGCTTAATTCAATGGTACATTTTGTAGCATTTGAATGTTTCGAAATGTTTGAAAATGCTTCTTGTACAATACGAAATAACGTTATTTTTATATCTGAAGGAAGATCTGAGTTAAAATCCTTTTCTTTAAACAATACTTTAATCCCTTTTACATTGGAAAAATCCTCCGCAAGTATACGTATAGCAGAGGCAATTCCAAAATCTTCTAAGGCGCTTGGCATCAAATCTTGGGATATTTTTCTGGTTTCGAAAATGGTGTTTTTTATGTCTTTTTTAATCTCTAAAATATATTTCAAAATATCTTCTGAATTTACCGCTTTTTCATCGATCATTTCCACCTTTAATTTGATCGCGGTCAACATTTGTCCTAAACCATCATGTAATTCTCTCGATAAGCGCTTACGTTCATTTTCTTGTCCTGTTAACACAGAAGAAATACGTATACGCTCTTCTTTCATTTGTACATTTTTTTCAATAAGATCCAAGGTTCGCTCTTCGATTTCTAATTTGTTTTTAATTTGATCGCTTTGTAATTGAACTAATTCTCTATTTAGTTTATCCATTTTATACTGTTCGGTCAAATTTTGGATGGTACCACTGATTTTACTTACAGCTCCCGATTTACTTCGGACAATTTCTACAGTCGTATGAACCGGTATAATTTCACCAAGCGTATTCACCAAACGATACATTAAACTAAATGATTTTTCTTTCCGAATCTTCTCTTTAAAAATGGCATTTACATACTCATAATCCTCGTTTGAAATATATTGTCTGAAATCAAAACGCGAAATATCGGTGTCTTGTGGTATTTGAAATAGTTCATAGAGGTAATCAGAAAAAAAGTATTCTTTGGTAGTGAAATTTCGTTCAAAACTACCTGTTTTTGCGATGGATTGGGCATTTTTCAAAAACAAACGGTTTCGTACTATTTTCTTTTCATCTTCCATTTTCTCTGTACGATCTTTCGCCATAGTAATGACATACTCTACCTCACGAAAAGTATAGAGTCTTTCAGTTACTTCTAAAATTGTAGCTTTCCCAAAATCATCTTTAGATTCCCTAACATAGCTCGCGGATTCTTGCTCTTTTAGTGTTGTCACTTTTTCCATCCAACCCTTATCGGATTCTATCCAATTGGTATCAAATACATTTAAAGATCGTTGGGCCTTACTTGGTCGTAATAATGTTTTCGCTGCTTTGTTCAGATAAATAATATCTCCATCTTTTTCTGTAACAAAGAAAATATCTAACGTATGATCCACCATTTCAAATAAAACATAAAGCAATTCTTTTTCTCTATGTGCATTCGTAATATTCGATATGGTACCTATAAAGGAAACTACTTTTCCATTTTCACGAATGGGTGTAATACGTGCTTGAATCCATCTTTCACTTTCCGAAACATTAATCCGAAAATCTGCAGAAAAATTGCTTTTTTCTTCGATAAATGCATCCCATTTTTTGATTAATTTATCCTTGTCAGATTCAATTACGGTCATTAACCATTCTTTGCTAGCGTTCTCTAATCCTAATATATTTGTTGCTTTCGGATTTGTGTAAACACACTCCCCTTTTAAATTGAAAAAAAGAATTCCTACTGGAGCAGCATCATGTATCGCTAAGGTTTGTTCTTCAGAGTTATGAATTTTTAAATCTAAATTTTGCAATAACTCAAAATTGGTTTCTAATACCTGTTGATTTTCACTAAATTCTTCGGTTAATGCTAGGTTTTGATTCAGAATATCAATCATCTCTTTCTGAGTATCCAAATTTACTCCTATTAACTCTTGAATTCGTGAATCAGATGCCTGAAAAATCTTCATGTAACTATCTAAAATAAAATAGATAAAGATATAGGAGAGCACATTGGACAAAATAGTGAATAGGACCGTATTCTCCTGATTTTGGTAGAATGAGGAAAATATAGGTAATTCCTTTCCAAATGGAATTATTACACTTAACGCAATGGTCAAGCCCATGATGATTAACCCTGCTTTTTTTTCTAAGGTAAAAAACGCAAACAAAATATGGACTAAAAACCACGTAAATAATCGCGCATCAATTACTCCGTTCGAAAAAACAACGATAGACAAGGTATTACTAAGTAATCCCAAGCATATGTAAACAATCGAAGCCATTTTATACGAATGTGAACTACGCAATAAAAACAAGGGAATGATAGCACCAAGTAATCCAAGTGTACTCACGAAAATCTGAGAAAGATTGAGCTTTATACAGAAAAAAGGGTACGAAAAAGCTAATATTAAACTATATATAAACAAATATTGGAATACCAAGGCAGACCTACGGTTCTCAATAACTGAGTCCGATTCTGGTATGTTTTTAATAAACCAATTTTTTGTTTTAGTGATCATTTTAGATACGTAATTGTGTGCAAAAAAAATAATTAAAATTAAATTTTACAAAAATAAACAGTTAATTCATAATCTATTATGCTATCCTTTTCATTTTGATAAGTAAAATTACTTATAAATATTTGATTAATCTATTAAACTTGAAAAGGAATCAAATTTAATTTTCAATTAATAGCTAAACAACTAACCATTAAAATGATTTCCAAGCGATTGAAAACATTGAACCGCTCCATCACACACCTGATTGTGAAGATTTGGGTTTTCATCTCCCCAATGGTCCAATTCCATTTTACACGTTTGCCACATCGCAATCGTTTCCTCTCCATAATGTGTGTAAAAATGGGTCGTGTTCTCCGAACAAAAATCAACCTTCATTAACTGTTTTACAATATGCATTGCTCCCATAGTGGAACCTTCGATAACGTATAAAGAGGAAATTAAACTCAATGGATTCTGTACATCGAAGTCATTTGCAAGCAACTTTTTGCCAGCCCCACTCGAATTCGCAAGATGGTAAAATTTTCCTAAATTATCTATGTCCAATTGTAAACGGTAGGTTTTACCTCTTTGATTTATGGTTGAAAAAATCAAATTGGATTCCGCATGTTTTTGCCAAGATGCTTCGATTGGGGTAAGGAATGTCTTCCATAAACACAAAATATGCACATATTCCTCGACTGTTAAATCGGGAGATAGAAGTCGTTTAAAGTAATGAGACTGCTCAATTTCTTTGTGTGCATTTTGTGTGGCTATTTTTAACTTTTCAGATAACTTCATAGAATTTTGAAATGGTTATGTTCTAAAAATTGATTCAACCAAGATTCATTTTCGCCCTTGATAATTGATTTTGCTGGAGAATGTGCAACATGGTGTTTTTTATATTCAGCAACAGAAACATGATCCTTGACCTGTTCAAAAACTGGTAATTTTTGACCGTTTATATATTCTAGCATAAACATAGAGAAATACGAATCTACAATTGTCTCCACTTTATGCACCTCCGAAGCATTACAGGTCGCGTAAATAGCGTAAGGCGATTGAATGTCGGTAAACCAGTCAGGTCGGTCATTTAATTGTTCTAAAAGGTCTTGGTTTTTCGTGTATAAAGAAGAAAAATAGGTATCTATTAATGGTTTGCTGAGCAAAGTGACGGGCTCCACATCTACAATACAACGATGAATTTTATCCATCACCAACACGAGTTCTACCACAAAAATTGGAAAAAGTGATGTGTCGTTTGTAGGGAAAATGATAAGCGTTGTAATGTCGATTTGCTCGTTTTGAAAGCGCGCGAAGCGCATGCATGCATTTCCATCTTTACTTACCCAACCTCTACTTGTGACAACTATTACCTTTTTTTCTTGAACAAGGGTGTAGTTACGGTATTGCTCTTCTCTTTTTTCTTCTCTCCACTGGAATGCGACCTCGGATGGCTCGAAGATTGAGTCTAGCACAAAATCAAATACTTTTTTCACTAGTTAGAAAGAAAAAAATTAAGAATTCTGCACTAATTTTAAGGCAATTATAGGCGCTTGTTTTGCATCTAAAGCGACGCCATCTGCTCCAATTTTTTCTGCTAATGAATTATCTCTTAAAAAAGGATAACCACCAACTAATATTTTAATGGTTGGGAAAATATTTTTCACTTTTTGAATGATTTCAATCACATTTTTAACATGTGGTGTCAATGTAACCGATAGTGCTAATAAATCTGGTTGGTTATCTTTAATGGCAAGGATAATGGCTTCCATCGGCGCATTTGCACCCAAGTAATACGTATCCCAACCTTCCATTTCTAGGAAATCATTTACAATTCGTATCCCTAATTCATGTTGTTCAGTACCTACACAGGTAGCAATCACTTTTTTACCAATTAATTTTTCTGGAACAATACGTGCGGTAAGCATTGCCATGAAGGTTTGCGTTGCAGCTGTACAGTAGTGTTCTTGTGCAATGGTAATACGATTCAATTCCCACAATCTACCTAATTCATATTGGGTCGCTTGAAAAACATCAAGGAATATTTCACGAATATCCATTCCTCCATCCGCTAACTCAAGTATGTAATTCTTAGCCAAATTTCGTTCTTTTAGAAGGAGAAGCTCTAAGTATTTTTTGGATTCTTCAGTAATGGTAAACGCGATTTCAGAAGTTGCTGAAACGACATTTCCATCTAATAACATTTGGATACCACGATCCAAAAACGCTACTTCTTTTTTCTGATTATTTACATGAAAAACAGTACGTAAAGTGACCAAAAAGCGAATTAAGGTACTTGTGTCAATGTGCAAAGCGTTTAACATTGTTTTTGCCCAAGCGATGTATTCCGTAAATAAAATAATACTATCCGTTTCGATCGATTGTTTTAAAAATTCTAAATGTTTTTCCGCGTCATTATAAATATAACTTCTGTATTCAGGCTTAGAATGTTTCTCAATGGTTTGAAAAAGTTCAATGTGCAAGTCGGTACAAAGCCCTATTTCTTCTATTTTGTTATTTACTTTTAGCTTCTCTTTTAAGTCGCTATGAACCAAAAAATGTTTTGGTTCAATTTCTAACAAACAATTTTCAAGCAGAGAAAAAGGTAAATTTACTGCTTCAAAATAATTCTCCAACCAATAAATAAATACTGGCAATTGCTTGGACTGATGTGAGAAAAAAGTAAGTAAGAGATTTAGTTCTAATGTTAAATCCCAATTATTCTTCACAGAATATTCTGTTTTTATTTTATGGTTTAATAATTGATTTAATTGATTCGGCATGTTATTCCTTAATTATACCCCACTTTTCGATTAGTAAATTCAACTCAAAAAGTTGGGATTGTATTTCTTCTAATTCTCCTTGCTTCGTAAATACCGCTTGTCGGTAATCCTTAATTATTAATTCTGTGGAACATTTAATTTCATCGTATATAATCAAAAGTTCTTCCTTTAATTCGTTATCCTTTTTAAGTAATAATTTGATTTTATGCTCTTGTTCGTTTAATTGTTTTTCAAAGATACGACTCGAAGAAATCACTTGGTTTTTTAATAATCTATTTTCATTTTGCAAGCTTAAAATAAATGCCTTATCACTTTCTGGATCTCTCTGTACAGCGTGCTTTATGTTTTCTTTGATGGATGAACGAAGTAATAAACTCTGTGAATTATTAATTGCACTTAATTCATCGATGATTTTTTGATTGTTGTCGTGTGCAGAATATCCAAAAATTTGAATTTCTTTATTTCTTTTTATACCAGACACTACTAGTGCTATAAGCATGTCTTCAAAACAAAAATTTATTTCCCAGTTAAGTGCAATTCCTTTATTCTCAATTTCTTGATAAAAAGTAAGAATTTTCGGGATGCTAAATGAATCCACGAAGGGAAATAAAGAGTTGCCAATAGTTAATTGGGAAGAGGTGTCTAAAGTGATCTCTTGCACGATTCCTTTTTCGTTACAAACTAAGGCAAATTCCATTTAAAAAAGGTAATGATTAACTATTTAGTAAAAATACTGATAAATAAGATACTAAAGAATAAAATTACAAAAATTAATACGTAATCAATCAAAATAATACGTATATTTGATACGTATAATTTACCCATTATGAAGCTTACTAATAAATTCACTACGGAACAATTCGTTTCCTATGACTTAGGAAATCCAAAATTGACAAACGTCTTAACTTTATTAAAACGTATGTCCAATTCTTCCTGTCCAACACTAACTTCCGAGGAAGACGTGATTATTGAATTAGAAAAAGAAGCAAATCTTTTGTATGAAGCTCATTTAAAGACGCTACAAAAACAACAATTTATACTAAAACAAGTCACCCATAGAATTGACGGACAATCCGTTGCTTCTACCTTAGTAAATGAAGAAATAGAAGATGATTTAGATGCTATTTCTTTGGGTATTCATACCATTTTTGAAAACGAAACTAAACAATTCACTAAAAATCTATTGTTTAGGGATATATTTCAAACTACTTCGATTTCATTTTGTGTGTTTGAGCCATTAAAACGTACTATCGAGACATACAATTCTTCCTTTAATCGTTTTTTTGAGTTACCCGATGATTCGATTGACACTTTAGCTTCTTATCGTATTTTTGATATAGAACTAAGTGCCAAAATCGATAATTTTTACTTATCTGAAGCACAACATTTACAATTTGAACATGTTTTTGATATAAATAGTGTAAAGCGTGGATTGGTTCAACTTACAAAATTAAAAGAGGTAGATGCTTCAACCCATTCTGTTCTTATTTTCATTACCGATATCAGTTCACAAATAGAAAATGAAATCATCAAAAAAGAAAAGAAAATTATCGAGCGAAATTTAGATTTAAAAAACACGTTCATCAACCATTTTTCTTCTGAAATCATATTTCCTTTATATAAAATCATTTCATCTATTTCCTCACCAGAAGTAATTTCTACTTTAACAGGAGAACAACGCATTGAATTAAACACCTTAAAACATCAATGTCAAAGTATCAATATCTTAATCGATGAAGCGTTAAATGATGAAAGATTAATTGAATACCAAGAGTCAACAACTGTGAATACGACAAACTTGGTCGATTTAATCCAAGAAGTTTTGGCTTCGCATTATTTTCATGCCATATCAAAAAATGTATTTT
The DNA here is from genome assembly GCA_947378245.1 of Bacteroidota bacterium. Taxonomy (GTDB): domain Bacteria; phylum Bacteroidota; class Bacteroidia; order Flavobacteriales_D; family Crocinitomicaceae; genus CANHVK01. The sequence continues at coordinate 44,458 of CANCJF010000004.1, read as the reverse complement.
TAGATTTCGAGGTAGAGAAAGATTTACCAGCTGAAATCAACATTGACGCAGTAAAAATTTCAATTATACTTAATAATTTACTGAGTAGTACCTTAAAATTAATTGCAAAAGATAGTAAAATACTAATTTCTGTATCGAGTATGCGTAGTCAAATAAACAATAGTATTCTGTATTTTGAAGTGAAAAGCATCCAAAAAGAGCATTCAGCAATAACCCATCCGACTTATACCTCCACAAACCCATCCCTCTCCGGAGTGGACACCTTTGGATTAGGTCTTCCGATCAGTGAGAAATTAGTAGAATATTTGGGAGGGAAATTAGAATTTAACCATTCAACGAATGCCTATTATTTTACGTTGAGTGTGAAGATATAAGCAAGGTGCGACTCCTCTGGAGTCGTTTATTTATGCTTGCTTGCAGCAAGCAATATGTGACTCCTACGGAGTCATAAAAAGAAATTACTAGCCATTTTAATTATATTTATACTGCTTTGAGGTCGGATTGAGAAGAAATACTTCACTTTGTCAAGCACAATAAGACTTATTAAACAGGTCACTACTACTACTGAGTCAATGAAAGCAATTTTTTGAATGAATAAATCTAGCTGACCTCAGAGAGGTCACACCTAGCTTGCCAAAGGCAAGCTGATGAAACTGCACGACTCCAGCGGAGTCGCACATTTTTTCTACCCCTTGTTTTTTAATTCTTGTAGTAATTTTTCTTCTCTTTCTTTATAGTCTTTGATTACTGCTTCCAATTTTTCAGTCGTAGTTTGAATTTCCTCTAAATTTTGTTTAATTTCTTCTTCTTGTGCACGCATTGTTTCGATAAGTTGGATATTTGAAACTTCTTGGTCTTTCATATCCGTAATTAAATAACGTACCGCCATATATTCAACAGGTTTACCGTTTTCACCGATAATTGGAGAGATTGTTGCTTGAACCCAATAATAAGAGCCGTCTTTCTTCTTGTTCTTTACTTGACCTTTCCAAATTTTTCCAGAACTAATTGTTCTCCAAACATCTTCAAAAGCAGCTGCAGGCATATCTGGGTGACGAACAATATTGTGATTTTGACCAATTAATTCCTCCCGTGTATATTGAGCAACTTCGCAAAACATATCATTCACATACGTAATATATCCTCGCAAATCTGTTTTAGAAACAATTGCTGTTTCATTGATGATTGCTAATTGCACGTCAAATTCCGCTTGAATTCTGTTTTTTTGGTGTTCAAAATCTTCTTGAATAGCGATTGCTTCTTGTTCTTTAATTTTAGCTGAATCCAACGCTTGTTTCATCGCACGTTGTGCACGTTCCATTTCTTCTTGGGTCGCTTGCATCTCCTCCATGTTTTGACGAATCTCTTCCTCTTGAGCGCGCATTTGTTCCGTATGTTCTTGGGATTCAGTTAACAATTTTCGTGTTCGTTCGCTTACTTTTACATTCTGTATTGCGCCAGCAATTGTTTCTCCTAATTTAAATACAAAATCAATTTCGTATTGGTGTAGTTCTTTAAAGGAAGCGATCTCGATAGCACCTACCACTACTTCATTAATTACGAGTGGAACAATTAATAAAGCTTTTGGCAACGATTCACCAACACCAGAAGTTATATAGACATAATTATCTGGAATTTCCGTAAAATATAAAGCTTCTTTATCAAACCATGCTTGACCTATTAATCCCTCTTTATAATGAGCGGTCTTTTTGTCCTCTAAGTATTTCTTCTTCCCATACGCGTACACTGCCTGAACTTCCATAAATGGCTCCACCGTATTTTGATCATTGACAATGTACAGGTAGCCCTGATTTACTTTTAAATAACGAATTAAATTCCCTAAAATATTATTATAAAACTCTTCGATATTATCTGTAGATCGGATGATGTCTACAAATTTTGCAAATCCCTCTGTAGCCCAATTTCTTTTTGCTTCTTCATCGGCTACACTAACCAAACTATCTCGCATTGAACGCAAGGATTCAGACAATTTTCCGTGATTGTTAAAAACGACAATGTCTGTTTCCAAATTTCCACTTCCAATACTTGCCGCAAATGAACTAGCTGCATTGATATTTGACCCCAACTTATTTACTGCCAATGCAATCTCATTGATTTCATCTTTTGACTTCGTGTGGATATCATTTGGTAATTCTCCATCCGACAAACGAGTTACATAATCTGTAATACTTTCTATTGGTTTTAAATTTCTTCTTAAGAATAAATAAGTTAAGAATATCAAAGACACATTTGTAATCAACAAGAAAATCATTAATTCCACGAAAAACTTTTTACCTTCTTTTGATTTTTTACTTAAAATGTTAAGTAAATCCTGATTGTCAGCAATTAAATCATTATTTTTTAAATAAATATTCAACTTCGTAAAAGTTTCATCAAAAACAGGATTAATCAATCGAACCTTCGATGTTTTAAGTGTATCAGAAGCTTTTAATCGAACATATTTAGATTGATCTATGATGATGTTTACTTTTTGCATTAAACCACCAAAAACAGACTCAATTTCTGAAATTTCATTTTTCAAGGTAGTTTCTATCGCTGGTTTGACAACTACTTTTTCTTCTTCATCGTAATAATCACCACCTAATTTTATGACTGCTAAATTCTTACGAAAAGAAATGGAAGTCTCCTGAATTTCATTTTTTAATGTTTCAATACTCTCTTCCTCGTTTGCATAGTACAACTTTGTTAATTGCATCTCCATTTTTTGAGCAGATATCTTATTTTGAGCAGCTAATTCCGTTACAACAGCATCGCTTTTTAACGTACTATTAAACCAAAAATTAAGCAAATAAGAGGTAGAAACGGTAATCGTTATCACTCCAAAAACAACAGAGAACTTACGATTTAATTTAGTGTTGATATTTTTAAACATAGCGCTATACTTTACATAATCAAAGATAGATTAGGCGAATAGCATAAAATATGACAAATATCAGTTTATCAATTATCAATTGTAAATTATCAATTGATAATTATTAACTGAATTACATTTTGCTTTTGAAAATATTTTCTTCTTCCGAAACCACTAAAAAAGAATTTTTGTAACGAGAAGAATTTAAGGATTCTTTCACTCCGATAGCGAATAATCCAGATGGGAATAAACGCTGTTCAAAGCTTTTAATCATTTTATCTTGCAAATTAAGATTGCAATAGATGAAAACGTTACGGCAAAGGATTAAATCAAATTTTCCTGTAACTTCCGATAGATCGACTGATGAAGCTTGGAAAGTGACATTAGAAAGCAATGACGTATCAATAGTTGTAATACCATTTGAAGTTTTAAGGTAATCAGCAAACTTCTTTTTACCTTCAAAACGCTCATAGTTACTTTCTCCTGTTTCGATACTTCTAGCCTCAAAATTCCCCATTTTAATATCCGCAAAAACTTGGTCGGTTATTTCAGTCGCGAGTATTTTACTATTATCGTAAATATCTAATTCTTTCAATAAAATAGCAAGAGAAACCAATTCTTCTCCTGAAGAGCAACCAGCAACCCAAACTCTAAAAGCAGTTGCTTTATGTTTTTTTGTTATTTCTTCTCTTAATTTTCTCCAAAAAGAAGGGTCTCTAAAAAACTCTGTGGTAGGGATAATTAATTGTTTTTTAAACTTTTGAAAAGTCGCTGGATCGGTTTTGATTTTTTCCAACAAAACACTCATTGTAGGAATTCGCAAATCATTCCCAGCTTTTTCAACTCTTCGTCGATACGCAGTAGTAGCAAATTCAGAAAAATCTTCATTATACTTCTCTTGAACTATACTTGTTAATTCTTTAACATCAATTAAATCTACGTTTGTAATCATCTATCAACTTGTTTAAAAGGTAAATATAAGAATCCTTACCCATAAATTATTTCCTAATCACAAAAGTTTTTCTTTCGTAACTCTAGTTTTTATTATTTCTAAATAAGATTGTCAATTGTTAATTATCAATTGTCAATTAATATTTAATACAGACATTTTTAGGTTCTGTAAAGAAACGTAAGGCTTCCCAACCTCCTTCACGGCCAACACCAGAAGATTTTGTCCCTCCAAAAGGTGTGCGCAGATCTCTTACCATCCAACAATTAATCCAAACAATTCCAGATTGGGCTTCGTCGGCTATGCGGTGTGCACGTTTCAAGTCGTTTGTCCATAAAGTAGTTTGTAATCCATATTCGGTAGAATTCGCCATCATTAATGCCTCTTCTTCGGTATCAAATGGTGTGATGGTAACAACTGGTCCAAAAATCTCTTCTTGATTGGTACGACAATCGAATGCCAGGCCTTCAATTACGGTTGGTCGCATGTAGTAACCATTGTCATACGGAGCTTCTAACTGAACACGTGTCCCTCCAGTCAATACGGTTCCTCCCTCCTCTTTTGCTAATTCCACATACGAAAGTACTTTCTCTAAATGCGGTAAAGAAACCAAGGCACCCATGTTCGCTTTTGGATCCGTAGGATTAGAAACAATTGCTTTATTTACTTTTTCTACAAAAGCTGTTTTAAATTTATCATAGATGGTGCGTTGCACAAAAATGCGAGAACCACACAGACAAATTTGACCTTGGTTCGCAAATGAAGAACGGATTGTTGTGCTCAACATTTCATCAAAATCACAGTCGTCAAAAATGATTACCGGATTTTTACCACCTAACTCTAAAGATAATTTTTTGAACATTGGAGCAGCAGTACGCGCTAAATATTCGCCAGTTTTTGTTCCTCCTGTAAACGAAACCGCTTTGATTTTTTTATGTTTCACAATGGCATCTCCAACTTTAGATCCTAAGCCATGTAAAATATTTAATACGCCGTCTGGCATGCCTGCATCTTTAGCAACTTGACCTAACAAATACGCTGTATATGGCGTAATTTCAGATGGTTTAGCAACCACACAATTTCCAGCAGCTAAGGCAGGAGCTATTTTCCATGAAAATAAATATAAAGGTAAGTTCCACGGAGAAATACAGCCTACAATACCAATCGGTTTACGCAAGGTGAAGTTGATCCCCTCTCCTTCCATGTAATGGGATTCGGAAGCGAAATGAGTAATTGCAGTAGCAAAGAAATGAAAGTTAGACACAGCTCTTGGAATGTCTACATGCGCAGCCAAAGAAACTGGTTTACCGTTATCTCTCGATTCTGCTTGCACAAATTCATCCATGCGTGCTTCTATTCCTTCAGAAAGCTTTACTAAAATTTTACTCCGCTCTTCACTACTCATTTTCGACCAAATCGGAAACGCTTTTTCAGCTGCTTGCACAGCCATTTCTACATCTCTCTCATCCGAATCTGGGATAAGGGAATATACTTGACCCGTTGCAGGTTCGAAATTATCGATGTATTCATTGCTTGTTGGTGCAATGTAATTACCGTTGATGAAGTTTTGTAGTTTTATCATGGTAGTAAAATATAATAGGACAAAGTTAAGAAGATCTAGGTAATTTTTCACCTCCCTTAATCCCTCCTCAAGGAGGGAAACATTGTTCGCCTTCCCTCCTTGAGGAGGGACCGAGGGAGGTGACCTTAATTTATTTTAATACCCTAATATCTTCAAATAATCAGCAGCCGTTTGTTCTTCCGAGAATAGTTCCGTTTTGATTTTTCCATTCTCGTCGCGACGTATAAGCACGTGTTTTGGTTCAGGAATCAAACAGTGTTTCAATCCTCCAAATCCACCGATTGTTTCTTGGTACGCTCCTGTGTTGAAAAAACCAATATACAAGGGTTTATTCTTATTAAATTTCGGAAGGTATATAGCATTGGAATGTTGTTCTGAATTGTAATAATCATCACTGTCACAGGTCAATCCTCCTAACAATACACGTTCGTAATCATCGTTCCAACGGTTGATTGGCAACATGATAAAACGTTGGTTAATTGCCCATGTATCTGGAAGGTTGGTCATGAACGAAGAGTCAATCATGTTCCAACGTTCTCTATCGTTTTGCTTTTTTTGTTGTAAGATATTGAAGATTGCTCCTCCACTTTCCCCTACGGTAAACGAGCCGAATTCTGTAAAAATATGAGGCTCTGGGATATCATTATCCGAACAAACTCTTTTTACTTGCGTTAAGATTTCTTTCACCATATAGGCGTAGTCGAAATCAAATTGCAAGGATTTTTTGATTGGGAATCCACCACCGATATTCAATGAATCTAACTCTGGACACACTTTTTTCAAATCACAGTAAACACGAAGTAATTTTGTTAACTCATTCCAATAATAGGCCGTATCATTAATCCCGGTATTAATAAAGAAATGAAGCATCTTAATTTTTACACGTGGATTTTCTTGAACTATCGTTTTGTATAAAGGTAATATCTCTCGATAACGTACTCCTAATCGAGAAGTATAGAACTCAAATTTTGGTTCTTCTTCCGAAGCGACACGTATTCCTATTTGAATGTCTTTTGATAAATCAGCAGTACTTTCAATTAAATCCGTTACTTCTTGCACATTATCAATGACAGGAATAACTTTCAAATCTGTTTCTGCCATTAATTTGGTAATATTATCGATGTATTTTTTTGGTTTGTAACCATTACAAATAATATATCTTCCCGCACTTAATTTTTCAGTGTCATATAATTTTCGTACAATATCAATGTCAAACGCTGATGATGTTTCTATATGTACATCATTGTGTAATACCTCATCTAATACGAATGAAAAATGGGAACTTTTAGTACAATAGGAGTAATAGTAGTTTCCACCATACCCTAAATTATTCATGGCTTCGCGAAACCAACCTTTCGCACGTTGAATGTTATACGAAATTTGAGGAAGGTAATTGAACTTTAATGGCGTTCCATATTGTTCAATTAATCGCATCAAATCGATTCCGTGGAAAATCAAACGATCATCCTGCAAGTTGAATTCATCTTGTGGAAAATCAAAGGTTTGATCAATAAGATCAATGTATTTCGTTCTCATGGGCAAATTATATGCTACAAATTTGCCGTAAATTATTGAAATCGCCTAGAGATTCAGATTAATTTTTGATTAAAGCATGGAGTATCTATATTATATGCTTAGAACACAATGAAACAGCTACTACTTAATGGAATTATATCACGGGATATAAGTAAAAAAAGAAAATTAACACAGAGTTCACAATAGCATAGAGATACACAATGAATAAATTGATGTTGTCTCTCAGAAGCTTTGTTTTTTTGTATATACTATAATGTGAACTTTTCTTTGTGGGCTTTATGTAAATCCCTTGGTGATCTTTGATTTAAGTAACTAAAATTCAATTACATTCTGATGATCAGTTTCAAATTGAATCTTCTTTGTGTCAAGTAGTTTGGAATGGCATACGTTTTACCAGTAACATCTTGTACCCATTGATGGGAAAGAACATTATTAATTCCTAATAAATTGAATACTTCAAAAGATATAATTGCATCTGAAAACCCATGTTTCGTTTTTTGTTTTTGAGCGTGTGTCTTTTGAAGTAAATCATAAGATAATCCTAAATCAACTCGTGCATAAAATTTTTGTCGAAGCGTATCTTTATATCGATTAAAATCTGGTGGACCATACGGTAAACTCGAACCAAAATTAAAACCCATTTGTGCCGTTAACATCTCATAGGAAGGCATCTTATCCTGAAATAAAATTGCAAAATTAATCCGTTGATCTGTTGGTCTTGGTATAAACCCTGGATGTACAATTGTACTGTCTACTTTTTTATCATCAATGGTATACCCTGGAATAATCGTTTCACCACTTTTATTTCGGTAAACTTTGTATGAATCATTTAATAAATTTTCCATTGTTTTTAGATAACCTATTTTAAAAAATGATTGCACTCCCTCTATAAATTCTCCATGAATATTTACATCTGCACCATAGGCGTATGCGATTGCATCATTTTTGGCATAATATCTTGTGCGCACATTATCAATTTCGTAAGGGTTTACATCCCAGAAATATTTATAATATGCTTCAGCAGAAAATTTAAATGGAGTTTTTCTGTTCCACATGGAAAAATTAAAGTCGTAACCTGTTATGATGTGAGCAGATTTTTGTGAAACAACTTGCAGATTTAGCTGGCCTTCCATCGTTCGAAATTCTCGGTAAAAAGGGGGTTGATAGTACAAACCTGTTGCTAATCGAACCTGTGTGTTGCGACGCATCACTTTATTGTTGGAATAAAAATAAGTTCTAGGAAAGAAAATGAAAGAAATACGTGGGGTAACATAGTGCTCATTATTTACTTCTGTATATCCAGCACGAACACCTGTCGTTAACAAAAAACGACGTGTGGCAGCTGTCAGTGTATCATAGACCATTAATACTTGTCGTTTTCCTATCGAATCTTTATAAAGATACTTCGCTTTTACAGGGTAATTTAAAGATGTCTTTCCCCATTCAAAACTATGTTGTGCAAATCCACTAATACGTTGCGAGTTTAATGCTAATTTACTCTTGATGGCATATGAAAGTGTCAAATCATTACTAGGAATTTTAGTAATTGTATAACCTGCAGAATCGACATTTTTCCATTCACTTAAGACATCTCTAAATACATCATGCTGGTAATTTACTCCCCAAAGTAAACGTTGTTTGTCTGAAAACTGATGAGAACCATTATGATAGATATTCAATATGGTAGCTTGTAAATTATTACGTGCATGATTTAAATAACTTCCTACCCCTATCGAAGCAATAGAATCGCCGAAATTTTTCTTACCTGGGTTAGTTTCTAATAAATTGATATAATATTGACCTTGAACATCAAAATATTCTTTTTCGTTCGTATAGAATAAACTTGCATAAACATCCAAATTCGTTTTTTCAGTTGGCTTATATTTTAAAGCCGTACCTCCAGTCATGGTTTCGAATTTTGTCTGTTCCTGGCCGTCAAAATAAATTTTCAAACGATATGCTTCATTGACGGTTCCAAAATCTGTTTCTTGCGTAGTAGGAGAAAAACGATAATTATTTGATGATAAATGTCCTAATGTACTCCAAGTAAGTTTTGGTGTAATAGCATAATTCATTAAAAATTGAGCATCGTAAAAAACAGGATTATATGCCCCTTTGGTTGGAAGTGAATTCAATAAATATCCATTAGAACGATAACGTGCTCCAACTAAATAATTGAATCTGGAATTTACTTTTTGTGCAATATGAGACTCTACTCCTAACAAGGACATCATTACTGAAGCATTTGTAGAATCAGGTGTTACATAAGTTACCTCAAGGACTGAACTTAATTTATCGCCATATTTTGCATCAAATCCACCGCCACTAAAACGTATGTCTTTTACGAGTGAAGAATATAAAAAACTCAAGCCTTCCTGTTGTCCAGAACGCGTTAAAAATGGTCTATTAATTAAAAAGCCATTTACATACACTAGATTTTCATCATAACTACCTCCACGCACATTATAATTCGAGGTTAATTCATTGTTTGAGCTTGCGGAAGTTGAATAAATTAGCGTTCTTTCAACGGATGTTGCTGCAATTTTTTGTAAGTCTAAGGAAGGTAATTTAAGGATATTATTATCATTTTTTTCTGTTTTTAAAAAAACTGAGTTCATCACCGTAAATGAAAATTTTACTTTACCCAAATTATAATGTTCATTTGGTCGAATTTTCACTTCTTTATTTAGGCTAGTTGAATCAATTAGAAAAGAAATAATTAGCTGTTTATTTGCAGAAACTTTCAACTGAAAATATCCATTGACATCTGTATAAACACGAGTATCCTCACTACTTACTAATACATTTTCGATGACTTTACCTCCTTTCTCGACACAGATACCTTCCACAAAACCAAACTCTTGAGCCGACAAACACAATGAAAGTAATAGAAAAAAAAATGTCAGCAAAAAACGCATAAGTAAAGTAGAACGTAAAAAATTAATAATTAGTATATAAACTAGTCTAAAAGTAGAACAATCAAATCATTTTCAAAAGGGTCCATCTCGTTTTTTACCACATCAATCATTTTGCTTATGTTTCCATCTTTACAAAAACTTAAAAAACTTTCAGTTCGTTCTTGCAATCCATTATTTGGAAATAATTTAGCTTTAAGATCTTCTAATTGTTTCATTGCGACTTCTAATTGACCTTTGCGATGCTTTGTAAACTTAGATTTAATCATTTCTAGTTGTTTTGCCAACTTGCTAGTTTCAGCCTCAACAAACTTTTCCATGTTTTGATCAAAAAGCTCAGCTTGTTCTATCAGAACTTTATTTAACTGAAATAAAGCCGTATCAATAGCTGAAAAATTTAACTCATCTCCTGAATTAGCTTGGATATAATCTCGTTGTAATTCCTGAAGTGGTGTAAAAATATCCTGCCATAAAAGATTTAATTTCTCACATTTTTTTTGAGTTGAAACATCTATGAGTTGTACAGAATTTCGAACGCTTAACAAAGGAAATGCTAAACCGATGGTGTCAAAAACACCCTTTTGTTGAATCCAATAACTAATTTCACCCCCTCCACCAACGTAGACTAAATTTGGCAAAATAGTTTCTTGATAGGCCGGTCGCAACATCACATTAGGAGAAAAATGTTCTGGATGATTTCCTATTGCCTCAATGATTTCAGTATCATTCTCTGCTAATAATCGCTCTCTTTTTCCTTTACTTAATTGAAATATATTAATTGGTCGCGCAAATGCTTGAGGTGCAAAACCTAAACGAACGATCGTTTCATTTGCTTTATGTACACATTGTTCAACAAAAGGTTTCCTTACCTCTTCTTGCATTATATTCGTAAATAATGATTTTAAACCTGGAACATTGGGTTCGATGACAAGCACTCCATAACGTTCAAACAACGTATGATATAACTGCTGAGTAGCACGAGCTACGTTATCACCTGAATATTTTTCTAATAGTTGATGAATTTCACCTTCGGGATGATTGTGAAAAAAGGCCGCAATTTCAGCCTTCATTTCTTCCCATTGATTTAATTCATATTGGCCAACTGCTCCACCTTGTTGTTCATTCCACTGGATTTTTTTTCCAAATAAAGAAGTATGATTTACTTCTTCAATATCATGATCTTCAGATGCCAACCAAAAAACGGGTACAAATTCATTGGATGGATATTCTTTTTTTAATTCTTCTGCTAAACGTATGCAATGAATTATTTTATAAATCACATATGCAGGTCCTGTAGCTATATTTAATTGATGTCCAGTAGATATTGTAAATGTTGTGTCCTTTTTTAATCGTTCTATATTTAAAGCAACAGGAGAATTTATAGCTAGTGTAGGAAATTGTTTGACTAATTCGTTTACTAACGTATGTCTGGTCTCAAGTGAATAATTTTGTTGTTTATTAGGTATTTGTAAACCTATATTCTTTAAAGAAAAAGGTGCAGTAATTAAATCTGTAAGTGTATCCTGACGATACGATAAAGTGTTTGCTAAATTGGAAAATTGTCCCGATTTTTCTCTATGTAAGGTGTGTTTTTGCATAGAACAAATGTACTGAAAACAATATTCAAGCAATGAAATATGTATTGTGATTTTTAAAAAACGTAACTTTGTCCTTCAAAATATTTCTATGGAAGCAATTATAAAAACAGTAAAAGGAGATATGAAAGTATCTTTTTATGAAAAAGATGCACCAAATACGGTTGCAAACTTTGTAAAATTAGCAAAAGAAGGATTTTATGATGGATTAACTTTTCACCGCGTATTGCCTGACTTCGTGATTCAAGGTGGCTGCCCAAAAGGAACAGGGGTTGGTGGACCTGGTTATAAAATTGACTGTGAATTAACAGGAGATAATCAATACCATGATCGCGGTGTACTTTCAATGGCACATGCTGGAAGAAATACAGGTGGTTCTCAGTTTTTCATCTGTCATAGTAGACGTCAGACTTCTCATTTAGATAGAAACCACACATGTTTTGGTAAAGTATATGAAGGATTAGAAGTGATTGATGCTATACGTGAAGGCGATAAAATCAATGCAATTGAGATTATTGAAAAATAGAAATTAAAGATTCAATGATTGAAAGAGGTTGTTAATTGTATTTAACAACCTCTTTTTTGTGTCCTATAATAGATACTTTCTGTGAAATTCATTGGATAACACAAAAAAAAAACACAACTTTGTGTCCAAATATTTGTTCCTCATAATGAAAGTAAGATTACTTTTTGTACTGTTTATTGTCTTAGCACCTGTTTTTACTAGTAAAGCAAGTGAATTGATGGACTCATTAAACTACAATTATTTTACCCCAAATGGTGATTCTATCAATGATTATTATGTCATAGAAAAATTAGCGACCTACCGCGATCATAAATTTTCAGTATTTAATAGATGGGGTGATTTAGTTTTTTACGCTTCGCCTTACTCAAATAATCCGAACGATGGTGAGAATAAAACCTTTGTTGGATTATGTAATCAACCTCTATGTATATTTGGGAAAGATTTACCTGAAGGTGTTTACATGTATCAATTGGAATATAAGTTCGAGGATAAACCTACCTTTATTAACGGTAAAATAATCTTGAAACGATGAGATTTATAGGTGTTTTACTTTTACTTTTAGCATCTACGCTTGGATTATCTCAATCTAAACAATTCTATAATCAGTATATGTTGAACCCAGGATTTTTAAATCCTGCAAATATGGATGTGTTTACAAAATATGGAACTACACTACTTTCACATTACGATTATTCAAATCAGGACAATTCTGCAGCGAACTTTGCTGTTGTATCTCACTACAATTATCGACCACATTTAGGATTTTCTGGATTTGCTGTAAACGATAATTTTGGAGGTTATAACCAAATGGAGGTAGCTGGTAATGTTTCTTACAAAACTTTTACCCGCCATTATGGAGGAATGTCTTTCGCTTATGGTTTGCGATTAGGATTCACTCAAAATACGTTGAATGCTACTAACTTATATTATCGTCAGTTAGATGATCCTACCTTGACTCAACCTGGAATTAACAAATTTGGATTGAATGTAGGTGTAGGGTTTTCAATGGTTACCCCTGACTTTGATTTAAATATAAGTCTACCAGGTCTATTAGGTAACCGACTTCCTGCTTCAGTGATTGACACATCATTTAAGCATAGTATGTTTGATCTAAAAAGTAATAATTTATTTATTTCTACTGGTTATAAAATTAGATGGGATAATGGATTTTATGTATTCTACCCAACTTTATCGTTGCGAAATGTTGTTGGTGCACCTTTAAACATAAGTGCAGATGCCAACTTCTTATTAAATCAATTAGTATGGTTAGGTGCTGGATATCGAACAGATAATACAATAGTAGCAAGTGCTGGTGTTTTCTTAGATTTAGGATGGAGGTTTGTATATACATATAATAATGCCGCATTAACAAAACATTCCAATACGGGTTCAAGTCATGAATTTTCTATTGGTTATGCACGTACTATCCCTGAAAACCCATTTACATATCGTAAGTTTACCAAAACAAATGGCGACACTAAAAAGAAAAAGAATTTTAATATAAAATTACCTAAGATTAAGATATTCAAAAAATTAAAAGGTAAAATGAAATATAATTGATGATTTTAGTTACCTAAATTTTGTGTGAAATAAAAAACTAGGGGCGAAAGATTTGTAAAACAGTAGGGGCGAAAGATTTTTCGCCCCTACTGTTTTTTATTTTTACCATAATACGCTGTAATCCATACCCCAACAAAAATCATTGCCATATACCCTACTTTTTCCAAGGTAATTGTATTCGTATAATCATCTGCTAAACCAATCAAGGAGAATAAGAAGGCAAAGCCCATTACTAGAACTGGTTGTGTATAAATGTATGCACTAGCAATAGAAGGTCCAACATATTTCAATCCATACATGGTCAACAAATAAGTGAAAAATGTTACTCCAATCACAATGTATGTAATTTTCACCCATATATTAGGCGTAATTGCTCCAAAATCAATCTGTAATAATTCAATATAGGTAGGTGGGTAAATCAGCATGTAGAACAACCCAAAAGTAAATACATAGGTTATAACTGTGAACGGACTATAGCGCTGCATTAACGGTTTGGCTATGACCAAATAGATGGCGTAACTCAATGCATTTATGAATAAAAACAAATCCCCTAAAGATGAATCCCCTTTTCCCGTATTTCCTGCTAATGACAATAAAATAGCTCCCGTAGCTCCTAATACTATTCCGGTTACTTTCGTTCGTGTGATCTTCTCTTTTAATAAAAAATAGGCAATGATGGTTACTAGTATAGGGTTGGTGGTCATGATAATTCCAGAATTTATCGAAGAAGATAAACTCAAGCCATGAAAGAAAAATAATTGGTTGATCGTAACTCCAAATAACGCACACAACATAAAAAGTCCGATGTCTTTTCGTTGAATTCGCTCTTTAGGTAAAAAAGCTTTAATCATCCAAAAAAGTACAGTAGCTCCTAAAATTCGAAAGAAAATGAATGTGGTAGGAGATAAAAAAGCTGGCATAACCCCTTTTGCGAGGATATGACCAGCTCCATATAATGCATTTACGATAAATAAGGCAACATGCGCCTTCCAAGTAGATTGTTGCAAATCTTAAATGTCAAAAACAGTTTTAAAATCCATTACTAAGTTGTCATCTACAGCAACTCCCATCATGGATGGTTTTTCAACTTTAAATTTATCTAAACTTACGTTGAAAGAACCTGTTAATATTATTTTCTTATCCGATTCAGACTGTTTTGCTTTGATGGTTATGTCTTTTTTTATTCCATGAAAATTCAATTCACCTACAATAATTACTTCATTACCTTCTTCTTTAATTGCTTTGCTTATAAAAGTAACTTTCGGATATTTTGTCCCTTCCAATGTTTCTAAAGCATGAGAATCTCTACTAGAATTTTGTGAATCAAAAGATGCTACAGCAGCAGCAACAACCAATTTGGTAACTTTTTTGGATGCATTATCATAATATCCTCCACAAATAAAATCTTTTGAGGTTCCTATTGATTCGTGTGCTGGATGACTCAACGTATATCTGATAAATGAATCTGTTTTGTTAAGCGTTAATTTCACATTGTCAAAGGAGCACAACATCAATGTAAGTCCTAAAAATAGCGAATAAATAATAGATTTTTTCATAGTGTTTAGTGTTAAATTATTAAGTTAAAACTTCATGACAATAACCGCGCCAGCAAATAAAGCAGTAGTGATATACCCCGAAACTTGGTGGAAATTACGTAATTTATCACTGTTTTCATTTTGAAGACTAGCACTGCCGTACATTAATTGACCAGCTATTGGTGTTAATACCATTCCTGAAAAATGAACATAGGCCAAGGTTCTATGAGCTTTCATATTACTCCATCCAGCATTTTTACGTATGATAATTGGAGGTGGAGCCAATAATTGCAACAAAGCTGTTGCACCATAAGCAATCATGGTCGTTGTTACTGCTAAATCATGTAATGGTTTAACTTTTTCTTGGGTTGCTCCACTATGAGTATTTATCATTAATTGACCTGTAATACAAGATCCAATCATTCCTCCAAGTGCAACAAAACCTAATGCTTGGTGTGTTTGCAACATTCTTCTACGAACAATAATTTCTCGTTCTCGTTTCTCTGGAGTTAATTCAAAAAACGAAAATTTACGCATTAATCCTTTTTCAGACCAAAGTGAACGTTTGATTAACCCCATTCCTTCAGGTAATAAACTTTGTTTAATTTCATTTGCTCCCAATTCTTGTAAAAGCAAATCATCTTCGGAAATTTTGGTGGTATCGGTTTGGGCTGTAGTTATTCCTGCAAGAACTAAAAACAACACTAACAAACAAGAATTTTTCATTGATTTTTTATTTAAAATTACTTTTAATTTTTTATTATTTCATTTTTCAAAATAAATAAATTAAGTAGTTTGTCTTATTTATTTCGAATGAGTTTGATAATTAATAAATTACTTTATTTCTCTGGAAGAATTATTTTTTTTATCGCTAAATTATCGCAATTTACAGCATATTCCTGAACAGATTTATTTGAATTGTCCTTCATTGTGACATCTGCTCCTGCTGCGATTAATAATTTTACAATTTCTTCGTTTTCATCCATAATGGCAAACATAAGCGGTGTAGTACCACCATTGTTTTTAATATTTACATCTGCTTTATAAGCTAGTAATAGCTTAACCAATGCTACATTAGATTTATAACAAGCTGCTGTCAATACTGTTCCATCTTCTGAAACAGCATTGACATTAGCTCCTAAATCAAGTAGTGCTTTTACTGCATCAAGTTGATTCCTATACCCTGCAATTATGAGTGGAGTATATCCACTTTTATTAGGTTTATTAATCGTATCCGTATTTATTTTTGCCAGTTTTTTAATTAACTCCACATTTCCTTTACGACAAGCATCATAAAGATCTTGTGAAAATCCTGATGTGACAATAAAAAAAGTTATTAGAATTACGATTAAACTATTTTTCATAAAAAGAAACTTATTGTACGACAAACTTTTGTTTAAGCATCTGACTTCCATTACTAAATGTAATGAAATATACAGCAGGCTTAAATTCTGTTAGATCAATCAATGTATCAACATGAACATTACTTTGAGTTCTCAAAATATTTCCTTGTAAATCTACAATTTGGTAATTATAACTTGATTCATTTGCGCGTATTAACACTGATTTTTCTGTTAATATAATACGTGCTGTCTCTAAAATTTCAGATAAACTTGCTGACTTCTTAGCCGCTGCAGTAGTGAAATTCCAATCACTTGGAGATGAAATACCGGCATAAAAATTACCTGATAAATCTTTAATAGCGGTTGGAGTAATTAAAATATAATAAGCTGTTGAATCAAGTAATGTATTTTTTGGATGTATGATAAGTTGAGTTCCACTAATGATTATTTCATTGCTTAAAATATCAATTTGTTCGACCAACGTTTGATTCGAAGTATAAATTGAAACTGAACCACTTCCTACTGCTATAGCCTCATTAAAATTTACAGTTAAAGCTGTATTTGTCGCGATATTTGTAGAATTATCAGCAGGTGTAAATGGATTGATGTCTAACTGTGGTGGCGTGGTATCTCCTCCTGATCCAATAGTCGTGAAGTTCCATGAAGTAACATCTAAAAACCCACTAAAGAAGTTCCCTGCTAAATCTTTTACTGCAGTTGCTTCAATAGTAATATAGTAGCCTGTAGTTAATAAAAGATCTGTTGTAGGATTAATCGTTACTGTATTACCATTCACGGTAATGTTAGTACTTGTAGCAACATTAAATGATTCTACAACTGTTCCATCCGTTAATTTTAGTGTGATTAAACCCGTACCTAATGCAATGTTTTCATTAAATTTCACTAACAAATTTTGAGTAGTTAATACGTTTATTGAATTATCTAATGGAGAGAATGCTGGAGTTCCTAGTACTGGTGCAGTGAAATCACCCGTTGTGAAATTCCATGTTGTTGCATCATTGATACCTGCAAATGTATTACCAGATAAATCTTTAATCGCTGATGCAGCCACTTGGACATAGTAAGCTGTTGATTCTAACAAATCATTTGTAGGGTTAATTGTTACTGTTACTCCATTCACTGATACATTTTGACTTGAAGCAACATCAAATGATTCAACCAAAGTACCATTTGAAGTTTTTAAACTAATCAATCCAGTACCTAAAGCTATATTTTCATTGAAACTAATCGTCAAATTAGTTTTTACTGGAATTTTTACAGCTTCATCTGCAGGATTAAATGTATTTCCTACTAACAATAAAGGCGATGTAAAATCTCCTGTTGTGAAATTCCATGTTGTTGCATCTGTAATTCCAGCAAATGTATTTCCTGACAAATCTTTAATCGCTGTGTTTGCTATTTGAACATAATAAGAAGTTGACTCAACTAAATCTTTTGTAGGATTTATGGTAAGAGTTGTTCCGTTTACGGTTACGTTAGAGCTTGGTAAGGTAAATGTTTCTATAAGTGTATTAGTTGCTGTAAAAAGTGAAATTGTTCCTGAACCTATTGCAATATTTTCACTAAAAGTTGCCGTTAAATTTTGAGTAGTAGTTACAGCTATAGCATTATCTAATGGCGAAACAACTGTTAAAGTTGGTGGAATAAGATCAGGTAAAACCCATGCTAAAGATATACCATATCCTCTGTTTGAAACTCCATGGTCAGCCAACGTATAAGATGATCCTGAACCTCTTGCCCAAATTAGATTTAATGAAGAAGCATTGAAATTAATAATAGCATCTTTTGCATCACCCGTATTTAACTTTCTTGTTGCAACAACCGTTCTTAGTGTTCCTACAACTGTATTTGACTTAAATTTCCAATCTTGAGAAGCATCTTTTACAACTGAACTACTAGCGGTACTCCCCATGTAATAATCCCACCAATCTTGAGTACCTCCTGAAGAAGTGTAAATTAATGCGTCCGAACCACCCATTTTAGTTCCAAAACCAAGTCCTATCCATTTTGTGGATGGCCCAGCAAATGTTACTGTAATTGAATCCGCGGTCATTGTTGCGCCGAAATACAATCCTATACCTGTTTTTAATTCTTGATAAGCAATGGTTTTAGTTTGTGCGTGCGAAAAGAACGTTCCGAGTAACATCGAAACACCTAGAAATAGCTTTTTTTTCATTTAAATACATATTTAAGTTTAAAATAAAAATTGAAAAAGTTTAACAATCAATATCTTATAATAATTGCTTAACTTTTTCAATTTTCATCCGCACTTAAGACTAGATTTAAATGCTTTTAGTTGCTTTATTTTTAGTTTTAAAACTAATTTAGAATCATTCTTAAGTTATCGTATCTCTCCCCCTGCCTCAAACGCTTTTTCTGGAGAAACGAAACTCAATTCTCCAGCAGCGTTTTCCGCCATCAAAATCATACCAGCAGATTCAACTCCACGGATTTTACGCGGTTCTAAGTTGATTAAAACAGAAACTGTTTTTCCAACAACTTCATCCGGATTGTAAAAATTCGCTATTCCTGAAACAATGGTACGTACATCTACTCCTGTATCTACCGTCAATTTCAATAATTTGTCTGCCTTCGGTACTTTTTCTGCTTCGATGATTTTTCCTAAACGAATGTCTAATTTCGTGAAGTCGTCAAAACTTACGTTTGCTTTTTGAGGCGCTACATTTGCTTCCAAAGGGGTAGCTTGACTCAATTTCAAAAACTCCACTTCTGCTTCCACTAACGCATCTTCAATTTTTGGGAAAAGAATTTCTGGTGTATTAACTTGATGTCCAGCTTTGAGAATATCATTTTTTCCAATTTCTGTCCAACTAGGCAATTCAATGTTCAAAAACGAACGTAATTTTGTAGAAGTTGTTGGTAAAAATGGTTCTAATAAGAAACTTAAATTTGCTGTAATTTGTAATGCAATATGTAAAATAGTCTCGACACGTTTAGGGTCTGTTTTCACCAATTTCCATGGTTCACTATCCGCTAAATATTTATTCCCTAAACGCGCTAAATTCATCACTTCAGATTGAGCTTCACGTATTTTATAAGCATAAATCAACGTTGCAATTTTTTCTGGAAACGCTGAAATAGTATCTAAAACGCGTTGGTCTTCTTCTGTTAAGTCACCACAAGCTGGAACTATTCCTTCGTAATATTTTTGAGTTAACACCAAAGCACGATTCACAAAATTTCCAAGGATATCTGCCAACTCATTATTCACACGCGCTTGGAATTCTTTCCAGGTAAATTCACTGTCTTTACTTTCTGGGGCAATCGCAGTCAACGTATATTTTAACTCGTCTACTTTCGTTGGGTAACGCTCCAAATATTCATGTAACCAAACCGCCCAGTTGCGCGAAGTTGAAAATTTATCTCCTTCTAAATTCAAGAATTCGTATGCAGGAACATTATCTGGTAAAATTAAATCACCATGGTCTTTCAATAATATCGGGAAGATAATCGCGTGAAAAACGATGTTGTCTTTTCCAATAAAATGAACCAATTTGCGCTCACCTGTCCAATAGTCTTTCCAATCTTTGTTGTTATCCAAGGCCCATTGTTTGGTCGCTGAAATGTAACCGATTGGTGCGTCTAACCAAACATATAATACTTTTCCATCCGCACCTTTCAGAGGAACTTTCACTCCCCAATCTAGGTCGCGCGTCATGGCTCTTGGTTTCAATCCTCCTTTGATCCAAGACATACATTGACCAATCACTTGGTTTCTCCATGTTTTTGGATCGTGTTGTTGTTTACCATCCAATATTCCATCTTGAATCCAAGAAGTCAACCATTCTTCATGACGATCCATTGGTAAGAACCAGTGAGAAGTCGATTTTAAGATAGGTTTTTTACCACTCAAGGTAGAAAGTGGATTAATCAAATCCGTAGGACTTAAAGCAGAACCACATTTTTCACATTGGTCGCCATAGGCATTTTCATTGTGGCAATTTGGACATTCCCCAACAATGTAGCGATCTGCTAAAAACTGGTTGTAGTCTTCATCGTAATATTGTTCGGTAGTTTCTTCAATAAATTTTCCTTTTTCTTCTAATTTCAAAAAGAAATCTTGCGCTGTTTTATGATGGATTTCAGCAGAAGTACGGTGAAAAATATCAAACGAAATTCCAAATTGTTGGAAAGAATCTCCAATTACCTTGTTGTATTTATCTACGATTTCTTGAGGTGTAATCCCCTCTTTTTTAGCGCGTAGCGTAATTGCAGCACCATGTTCATCACTTCCACAGATAAAAGCCACATCGTGCTCATTCATACGTAAAAAACGCACGAAGATATCTGCTGGTAAGTATACTCCTGCCACGTGTCCTAAATGAAGGGGTCCGTTGGCGTAAGGCAATGCTGCGGTAACGGTAAATTTTTCCTTGCTCATAAATGAATGAATTTGTAGACTGTAAAGATAATAAAAAGAGTGACCCATCGAGAACCTCAGGGTAAACTTAGTGACAAGAGACGAGAGACGGAAAATTGGGATAAGCCCCATGGATTACCAAAAATGCAAAAATTGCAAATTTTAGTAGTTAACTACCAAAAATGCAAAAATTTGCAATTTTGGTAGTTGATTTGTATATTTGTTTCAAATAATTGAGGATTTATGAGTGTTCCATACATCGGACGAGCGTTAACAGAAGAGACTTTTGAGACTGCAAAAGAGTTCAAAATAGTGTGTGTTATTGGGCCTAGACAGTCTGGTAAGACGACCTTATGTAAACAGTTATTTACGGAAAAGGCATATGTCAATCTGGAAGATCCTGATGTCCTACTAGTTGCAAAAACGAATCCGAAAGTATTTTTAGCAAAATACCAAAAAGGGGCAATTTTTGATGAAGTTCAGCGCATACCAGAATTATTTAATTACTTACAAGGCATTGTAGATTCATCCGATGAAATGGGTCAATTTATCTTATCGGGAAGCAATAATTTTTTGATGCAACAAAACATTTCCCAATCCTTAGCTGGTCGAGTTGGTTATATTGAACTATTGCCTTTCAGTCTTTCGGAGTTAGAAGCAAGTAATATCCAAAATGAATCACTCAACAAACAGATACTTGAAGGTTTTTACCCGGACATAATCCGCCAAAAATCGAGTGCATCGCGATGGATTACAAATTATATACGTACGTATTTGGAACGAGATGTTCGCTTGATACGTAATATTGGGGATATACTTGTGTTTTCAAAGTTCCTTAAAATCTGCGCGAGTAGAACTTCTCAATTACTTAACATGAGTTCGATTGCAAAAGAATTGGGCGTAGAACATAAAACGTTAGATGCTTGGTTAAGTGTACTTGAAAGTAGTTACATTCTGTACCGCCTTCCACCGTATTTCAATAATTTCAATAAACGCTTAATCAAATCGTCCAAAATATATTTTTACGACACGGGAATCGTTTGTCATTTACTTGGAATTCGTTCGGAAGAAGGATTACAAAAAAGTAATTATTATGGTGCCATTTTCGAGAATTTTATCGTTTCCGAAATCATCAAAAATAGAAAAAATAAAGAGCAATTTGGGGAAGTCTATTTTTACAGAGATTCCACTGGAAACGAAGTGGATGTACTCATTGAAAACGAAGGAAATTTAATTCCTATTGAAATAAAATCAGCTGTAAAAATTCAGAAAGAACACCACAAAAATCTGAAATGGTTTCAAAAAGTATTTAGACAAGAAGGAGGGATTTTACTTTACGCTGGTAATGAAAATGAAAGTTTCCCCAACGAAATCGAACAACTTTCATGGACAAATGTAAAGGATTTATAATAGGCTATTTACAAAATAGTTATTTTCGTTAAAAAATAAAGATTATGATTAAAAAATTAATTTATCTAATTGTATTGCTTTTGGATATCGCATTAATTACCACTGGATCAATTGATTGGAAAATCGGACTCGGATTATTTGCAGGAGTTGTCATTCTATATACAGTGATTAAAAAAATATTATTCTAAACTATGATACAAGTAAAAAATTACGTAATGGGTCAATGGACCGCTGGAACAGGTTCAGAAACAACCTTATACAATGCATTAACTGGCGATGTCATCGGAGAAACTTCCAGTGCTGGGTTGGATTACAATCAAATTTTAGCATACGGAAGAGAAGTTGGAGGAAAAGCATTGCGTAAAATGACGTTCCAAGAAAGAGGTCGTATGTTGAAAGCATTGGCTTTGTTCTTAATGGATAAAAAGGAATCTTATTATGCTTTAAGTGCCTTGACTGGTGCGACACGTGTGGATTCCTGGATTGATATTGAAGGAGGAATTGGAAACGTTTTTGCCAATGCATCGTTGCGTAAACAATTTCCTGATTTACCTTATTATGTAGATGGAACAGCTGCTCCACTTTCTAAAAACGGAACGTTTATCGGTCATCACATCATGGTGCCAAAACAAGGAGTTGCGGTACATATCAATGCATTTAACTTCCCAATTTGGGGAATGTTGGAAAAAATGGCGGTAAACTTGATGGCGGGTGTTCCATGTGTGGTTAAACCATCCGAGTTTACATGTTTTGTAACCGAATTAATGGTTAAAGATATTATTGATTCCAAACTATTACCTGAAGGAAGTTTGCAATTAGTGTGTGGTTTAGGAAGAGGTATTCTTGACTTCGTTGATAGCGAAGATGTAGTAACCTTTACAGGAAGTGCACATACAGGTAAAGTATTAAAATCCTTACCTCAATTTAGTGAACGTAGTATTCCATTTAACTTAGAAGCAGATTCATTAAATGCGACAGTACTTGGAAAACATGCTGTACCAGGAACTATCGAATTTGATTTAT
The DNA here is from genome assembly GCA_947378245.1 of Bacteroidota bacterium. Taxonomy (GTDB): domain Bacteria; phylum Bacteroidota; class Bacteroidia; order Flavobacteriales_D; family Crocinitomicaceae; genus CANHVK01. The sequence goes on along the minus strand of CANCJF010000004.1, from coordinate 21,210 downwards.
TCATCAAGGAAACTACCAAAGAAATTACGATTAAAGCAGGACAAAAATGTACGGCAGTGCGTCGTATTATCGTTCCAGAAAATTTAGTGGAAGAAGTATCGAAACAAATTTCTGCACGATTGGCAACTACGAAAGTGGGGGATCCAAGTGTAGAGGGTGTTCGTATGGGGTCTTTAGCAACACAAACACAAGTAGATCGCGTTCGCCAAAATGTACTTCAATTAGCGAAATCACAAGAGATTGTATACGGAAACATAGATCACGTAGATGTAGTTGGTAACAACTGTGCAAACGGAGCATTCTTCTCACCGATATTGTTTGTAAACAATGATCCATTTAACAAAATAGATGTACATAACATCGAAGCATTTGGACCTGTATCAACAGTAATGCCATACAAAGACATCGATGAAGCGATTGAGTTAGCACGTATGGGTAAAGGTTCGTTGGTATCTTCCATAGTTACTCCAGATAATCAAGAAGCAACAGATTACGTAATTGGTGCTGCGAGCATGCACGGACGTATTTTAGTATTGAATAAAGACTGTGCCAAAGAAAGTACAGGTCACGGTTCTCCTATGCCATTGTTGACACATGGTGGTCCTGGTCGTGCTGGAGGAGGTGAAGAAATGGGTGGTAAACGCGGTGTATTACATTACATGCAACGTACTGCTATTCAAGGTCACCCAACGACAATCACACACATTACGCAACAATTCCAAGTTGGTGCTGAAATGCCAGAAGCAAATCCACACGTATTTAGAAAACATTTTGAAGAATTAGTCGTTGGAGAAACTGTGTTTACACATAAACATACGGTATCGGATGCAGATATCGTGAATTTCGCGAATGTGTCTGGAGACAATTTCTATGCACACATGGATGCAACTTCCTTGGAAGGAACCATCTTTGAAAGACGTGTTGCACATGGTTATTTTGTATTATCCAAAGCAGCAGGATTGTTTGTTGATCCGAAAAAAGGACCTGTATTATTAAACTACGGATTAGAAGAAGCACGTTTTACAAAACCTGTTTATCCAGGAGCAACGATTGGTGTTCGTTTTACCGTAAAAGAAAAAGTAGATCAAGAAAAACGTTCGGAAGATGATATAGCAAAAGGAATTGTAAAATTCTTGGTGGATGTATATGACGAGACGGGAGAAACTGTTGCGATTGCAACTATTTTAACGATGGTTAGAAAATTGGATCAAGCGTAAAGGAGTGACGAGTTAAGAGTTAAGAGTGACGACCATTTGAGGATTTAAGTAGCGTCTTATCTTCTGAACTATTAGAAACAAAAAGAGGTTTTTCAAATGAAAAACCTCTTTTTTAATATTACATAACCTCTAAAATTTCGAGTGTTTTATTCGTCTCCCGAAAGCTTTCGGGACGTCACTTCGTCGCTCTTAACTTATTAACGCTTCGTAATCAGCAGCAGATAATAAAGCATCTAATTCAGAAGCATCTGAAAATTCAACTTTAATCATCCAACCATCACCGTAAGGATCAGAGTTTACTACTTCTGGAGTAGCTTCTAATGCTGTGTTAAATTCAACGATTTTTCCAGTTAATGGTAAGTACAAATCAGAAACTGTTTTAACTGCTTCTACAGTACCGAAGATTTCTTCTTTTCCAAGTTCTTCACCTTCTGTTTCAACCTCTACGTAAACGATATCACCTAATTCACCTTGTGCAAATGCAGTAATACCTACTGTAGCTACATTACCTTCTACACGAACCCACTCGTGATCTTTCGTGTATTTTAATTCTGCTGGAATACTCATTGTTGTTCTATTTATATTTAGAAAACAAAGGTATGATTTTTTCATAGAGAAGAATTCTAAAAAGGGAAAAAAATCAATTAATGATAACAAGAAGTGAAATATTTATTCCTAACTTTAATTACAACATCTAATTGAACTAAACGAAAAATTCAAAAACTTAACGAAAACACAACCAATGGAAAAAAATAATATTACAAAATTAAATAAGCTTTTCGAAGAATATGTATATGAACAAGATGGTATTGAATATTGGTTAGCAAGAGAATTACAAGAGTTATTAGAATACAGTCAGTGGCGAAACTTTTTAAACGTAATTGATAAAGCAAAAGTATCGTGTAAAAACTCTGACAATGAGATTTCTGACCATTTTGCTGACGTCAGCAAAATGATAGAATTAGGTAGTGGAGCGAAACGTGAGGTCGAGGATATTATGCTTACGCGTTATGCGTGTTATTTGATTGCACAAAACGGTGATTCAAAAAAAGAAAAAATAGCTTTTGCACAAAGCTATTTTGCTATTCAAACAAGAAAACAAGAGTTATTAGAAGAACGGAGCGAGTTAATGGAGCGATTACAAGCTCGAGAAAAATTAGCTGAAACAGAAACAGAATTATCAAAAAATATTTTTGAAAGAGGAGTAGACAATTTTGGATTTGCTCGAATTCGAAGCAAAGGTGACTGGGCACTTTTTGGTGGTAACAACACCAAAGAAATGAAACTAAAATTAGGAATAAAAGAAAATAGACCTCTTGCGGATTTTTTACCAACTATTACCATCACGGCCAAACAATTAGCAACAGAAATTACCAATTTTAATGTCCAAAAAGAAAATATAAAAGGAGAAATTAAAATTACTGATGAACATGTGAAAAACAATACAGATATCCGGAATTTGTTAGGTAAAAGCGGGATAAAACCCGAAGAACTACCAATGGAAGAAGACATCAAAAAATTAGAAAGAAAAGTGAAATCAATCGATAAAACGATTTCGAAAAATAATCTAAAAATCACAAAAAAAAAGAATTGATATTTTTGGATTAAACCTTAAACTTGTGCATGCCTGAAGAACACGAAATATTTACCTTAAAGCAAGTTGCTACCTCCATTCAGAAGGCAATTTCTGAGCGTTATCATCGCTTATATTGGGTAAAGGCTGAAATGCATAAACTTAATTACACCAACAAAGGGCATTGTTATCCAGAATTGGTTCACAAAGAAGATGGAAAATTAGTGGCAGATATGCGTGGTCAAATCTGGAAGGCTAATTATGATAGAATCTCTAAGAATTTTGCGGAAATCGTTAAAGAGCCTTTGCGTGATGGGATGACGTTGTTGTTCCAGGTTAAGATTACCTTTCATCCGCTGTATGGTATGTCTTTAGATATCATGGACATTGATCCGACATTTGCCTTAGGGGAATTACATAAAGAACGCGAAGAAACATTAAAACGATTAGCCAAGGAAGGTGTCATAAACGCGAATAAATCGTTGAATTTTCCACTTTTACCAAAACGAATTGCAGTTATTTCAGTAGAATCAAGTAAGGGTTTATCTGACTTTTACAGTGTAATTAAAAATAATACGTGGGGATATAACTATTTTTTCATGTTGTTTACCGCGCAATTAAATGGGGATCCTGCTATCGAAGCGATACAGGCACAACTGAAAAAAATCGAAAAAGTCAAAGAGCATTTTGATATTGTGACCATCATACGAGGTGGAGGAGGTGAAATAGGGTTGTCGTGCTACAACAATTACGAATTATCCAAAGCGATTGCTACCTTTCCATTACCCGTATTAACCGGGATTGGTCACTCGACAAACACAACGGTCTCCGAAATGGTAGCCTATCGTAATGCGATTACACCGACAGAATTGGCTGATTTTTTATTGCAATCTTTCCATAATTTTTCCGTTCCAATTAAAGAAGCGCAACGAACTATTTTACAAGAAAGTAAACAACTATTGAAAAATGCTAAAGAAGGGTTGACGCAAGAAATACGTGTTTTTAAAGGAGAAACGAGTAATTTGTTACAACACTTTAACCATCGATTGAAAGATCATTCAAAGACCTTGTTGTTGAAGTCAAACATACGTTTTCATGATGAAAAAAGGCAGTTATATACTTCCCAAATAAACTTAAAAACAGGAACAAACAAGATTCATCACGAGCAAAAATATATCCTAGAATACTTATTACAAAGCTTCAAAAAAAGTCGAAATTCATACTTTTTTAACACACAATCACAACTACAGGATATGCAAATCTTCCTACAACAATCATTTCCCAAACGCATTGAAAAAGAAGTTGAACGATTAAATATATTAGCAAGAAATATCCAACTTGTTGATCCAAAACAAGTACTTAAAAGAGGGTATGCTATCGCACTTTTTCATGGGAAGGTGATTTCATTAGATAACCCCGTACAATCAGGAGATCAAATCGAACTCATAACATTGAATTCGATGATAGAAAGTGAAGTTAAACAAGTAAAAAATACTGAAAATGAGTGAAGAAATTACGTACACAGCAGCATTTGATGAGTTACAAGAAATTGTACAAGAAATTGAAGTAGGAGGAATATCAGTCGATGAATTATCGATCAAAGTGAAACGAGCAGCACAATTAATTAAAATTTGTAAAACGAAATTATCTAGTACCGAAGAAGATGTGAATCAAATTTTGAAAGAATTAGAGGGAGAGTAAACTCTTTAGAATGATTCTAAACAGTGAGATAAATTCACCTAAGATATTCATACACTTAAAGTAAAAAAAACCTTGTTCATCGAAAAAGAAATTTTTATATGAAAAAGGTTCTATAAATTAGCCGAAAAATTAAAAAAAATGAAACAGTATCTTGTTCTTTTTGTGTTTTTAAGCATCTGTATATTGAGCTTTTCACAAAACAAATTTACCATTAGCGGTACTATCACTGAGCAAAAAAAAGGTGAAGCCTTAATCGGAGTGAAAATACGTATTAAAGACCAAGCTTATTTGGTAGCAAGTAATGAGTATGGTTTTTACTCGTTAACAATTCCAGAAGGTAAATACACCATGTTAGTCTCATACATTGGATATTCTCAACAAGAAAAAGAAATTGATTTAAAAGAGAATCTTGCACTCAATTTCATTTTGGAAACGCCAACTGAAAAGACTACTGAATTAGAAGTTGCAAAGGTTACGATCAACAAACAAGATAATGTTAAAGGTTCAACGATGGGAGTTGAACGATTAGACCCTAAAGCAATTGCAAAAATACCCGTACTCTTAGGTGAAAAAGATATTATTAAAACCCTGCAATTATTACCTGGTGTCAAAAGTGCTGGTGAAGGAAATACAGGTTATTATGTACGAGGAGGTGGATCCGACCAAAACTTGATATTATTAGACGAAGCTCCTGTGTATAACGCTTCTCACCTACTTGGGTTTTTCTCTACCTTTAATTCTGATGCCTTAAAAGATGCTACACTTTACAAAGGGAATCAACCTGCTAATTTTGGAGGAAGATTATCATCTGTACTAGATATCAAGATGAATGAAGGAAATAATAAGCGTTATAATGTGAGTGGAGGAGTGGGATTAATTTCTTCAAAGCTAAACGTTGAAGGTCCTATCGTAAAGGATAAAGGATCATTTTTAATCACAGGACGTAGAACGTATGTAGATATGTTCCTAAAAGCTTCTGACAAATACAAAGACAACACCTTATATTTTTATGATTTAAACACGAAATTAAACTACCGTATTAACGACAAAAACAAATTGTATGCCTCAGGGTATTTTGGTCGTGACGTACTAGGATTTGGATCAAGTTTTGGGATTGATTGGGGAAATGCAACGGGAACGGTACGTTGGAACCATATTTTTGGGCCAAAATTATTCTCTAATACTTCTTTAATATATAGTTCATACGATTATCAGATAGCTATTAAAGGAGATGGAGTAAGCTTTACAGTGAAATCTAAAGTACAAGATTACAACTTAAAACAAGAATTTCAATATTATGCAAATGCAAAAAACAAAATCAAATTTGGATTTAATGTCATCAAACATGGTATTACTCCAGGTCAATTTTCAGGTACAGGAATTACATCACAGCATTTAAATGAAGTGAAATCGATCGAGAGTTCACTATTTATCAATAATGAATGGGAAGTAAATGATAAATTATCCGTCAACTATGGAATACGCGAAAGTGGTTTTTCATTACTCGGAAATGGTCAGGATACCTATAGTTATGATGCTGCAGGTAAAGTGAGTGCTACACACAACTACACTGACAATCAATATATCAAAACATACTTCAATTTAGAACCACGAGTTTCTGTTAGTTACGCCTACAATCCAAGTGCAAGTTTTAAATTTGCTTATGCACGAAATGCTCAAAATATCCATTTAGTTACCAATTCTACAACCTCTTCTCCGACGGATACATGGTTGAGTTCGACATTGAACACAAAACCTGAAATTGCAGATCAAGGTTCAATTGGATGGTTTAAAAATTTTACTGAAAACACTTACGAATTCAACGTGGAGGGCTACTACAAAACCTTACAAAATCAGATCGATTACCGAAATGGTGCAGACGTTCAAGCCAATGAAAAATTAGAAGGAGAATTATTATATGGTATTGGTCGAGCATACGGACTTGAGTTTATTTTGAAAAAGAAAAAAGGAAAATTAAATGGTTGGATTTCCTATTGTTTATCCAAAACTGAACGTAAAATTGAAGGCATTAACAATAATGATTGGTATCGTGCAAAACAAGATAGAACACATGATTTGTCCGTAGTTGCTATGTACGACCTGACACCTAAATTGAGTATTTCAGCACTTTTTGTTTTTTACACAGGTAACGCAGTTACTTTCCCAAGTGGTAAGTATACTGTAAATGGCGAAACACAATATGTATATACAGATCGTAATGCATACCGCATGCCTAATTATCACCGTTTAGATTTAGGTGTAACTTGGATTCGCAAAAGCACTGAAACCTATGAAAGCAGTTGGAACTTCTCGATCTACAATGTTTATGGACGAGAAAATGCTTATCGTATCGATTTTAGAGCAAATGAAAATAATCCAAATAAATCAGAGGCAGTTCAAACTTCCTTGTTTAAATGGATCCCAGGTATTACCTATAACTTTAAATTCAAATAACATTGACCATGAAAAATTTAATCTATTTATTGGGTTTAGCGACCATTTTTCTAATGAACTCTTGTACGAAAGTTATTGATATTAACTTAAATAAAAACGACACTAAATTAGTCGTTGAGGCAATCGTTAATGCAGATTCAAGCACGCATTATGTCACTTTGACGAATTCAATTAATTTTGATGAAGATATTGCTCCACCAATCGTTTCAGGCGCTACTATCACTATCAAAGAAACAAATAGTAACACTATTGGAACCTATAGTTTTGACGCGCAACTTGGGAAATATGTGCTTAAAAATTTCATAGTGAAAGAAGGGAATACCTACGAATTATCAATTGTTTCCAATGGAAAAACCTATACTGCATCGAGTACTGTACCAACACGAGTGACATTAGATTCAGTGAAAGTGGTAAAATATCCTTTTGGTCCAAATATGACATATACAATCGTACCATTGCGTCATGATCCTGCAGGAATAGCTAATTACTATCAATTTATCATGAAAAGAGATAATAAACTTGTTCCCGGAATTTATGTGGAAGATGATTTAGGATTGGATGGTCAATTGACTTTAAAACCAATTTTTCCAGATAAAAATGCATTTGGTCCGGATACAACAATTGCTAATGTTGATAAGTGGAAGAAAAAAACAGGTGATAAAATTGAAATTAAAGATTCAATACTTGTTGAGTTGGAGATGCAATGCATGGAAAATAAAGTGTACCGATATTTATTTACATTAAATTTAAATCAAGGAAAACAACAAAGTGCAACACCTTCAAACCCAGATGTATTATTTACAAATGGAGCATTAGGATATTTTTCAGCACAAACAACGCAAAAACGATCTTTATATATCACTAACAAATAAGGATTTATATCTTATTAAAGTCATTCTACCAACAAAATTCGTATTTTTGTTGGTAGATGAATGCCTTACCAGAAATTTATACCATTGCGATACAAGCAGGAGTTGACGCATCTTTTATAATCATGGATTATTACGAAAGAGGTTTTTCTACAGAAGATAAAATTGATGGTAGTCCAGTTACAGAAGCAGACAAAGCTTCGTCCGAATTAATTCACCTTAGACTTCAACAAACAAATATCCCAATTATTGGAGAAGAAATTATAAACACTGATTATTCTATTCGAAAAAATTGGAAAGAAAATTGGTGTGTAGATCCTTTGGATGGAACCAAAGAATTCATTAAAAAAAACGGAGAATTTGTCATCAATATTGCACACATTGAAGATGGCTCCCCTTCTTTTGGAATCATTATTACACCCGTACAACGTAAAGTGCTAATTGGAGGAAAAAAAACAGGGGTCTATATGACAACTTTTGATGAACATGGTAAACTTGAATCATGGACTCAGTTAATAGACCCATCCGAAATAAATGAACCGCTTGTCCTAATTTCTTCCCGTAGTTTTCATTCTCCAAAAACGGCAGAATTTGTAGAAAAATTACGTGAACAGCATGGAGAAATTAGTTATATAGAAAAGGGAAGCGCATTAAAGTTTTTCGATTTAGCCGAAGGAAAAGCAGATATCTATCCTCGATTTGCACCTACGATGGAATGGGACATCGCAGCTGGTCAAGCAATTCTCGAAGCAATGGGTGGTTCTATTACAGCTGTTATAAATAATTCAACATTGACCTATAACAAAGAGGATTTATATAACCCTCATTTCATCGCTCAAACAAAAACAAGTTTAATAAAAACTAAACTTGAAAAACTATGAAACAACTACTAATTGTATCCTTTATAGGATTTTATTCCTTGTTGTATGGACAAAATAGAATACTACTTCAACAAAGTTATTTCAAGGAGAAATTTATATATCTATCTAAAAATAAATCTATTGAAACTTTTTTTCCAGCGAATACAAACCAATTAAATCTAGCAAGACTAAACAGAGATTCAATACCTGTATATGCTGACTTAGAAGCTTATTTGTATAAACGTTTCCCTATTGAGCTAAAAAAAAATGGGATTAGCATTGGTATCACACCCTTGATAAATTATTCAAAAGGAAGAGTAGGTAAATTAGATTCTAATTATTGGCCGGTTTATAGAAACACGCGAGGAATATACGTTGAGGGAGATCTATTGAGTAAAGTTGGTTTTAATTTTTCATTTTGTGAAAATCAAGCTCAATTTCAAGATTATGAAAATACATATTTCAACCAACAAGGTGAAAACTATGTCAAATACTATGGTCAATACAGTACTCAAAATGCAATGATACCAGGTGCTAGTAGAACGAAACCATTTAAGGTGACTGGGTATGACTACGCATATTCATCCGGAAATATACATATCAATTTTCATCCTAAATTTCAAGTTGAATTTGGCAATAATCAACATTTTATTGGTTCAGGATATCGCTCACTACTCCTCTCAGACAATAGTAGTAATTCCCCTAGTTTAAGATTAAAATGGAAAATTAATCGTTTTTTTAATTATCAAGTATTGTATAGAAAACAATTAAATCTATACAGAAAGCTTACTACTCTTGCTGTAGAATCAAATTATGAAACAAAACTATTTGCAGCTAGTTATTTGACCTTTCAACCGATTGAAGCATTATCAATTAGTTTATTCACAGGAGGAAATCAATTACGCGGAGACTCCATTTCAATGCATAAACTAATGCCAAGTCAACTACTTCCATTACCCTTGATGCAAAATGATATTCTACTTGGAAATGAGTCTCTAATCAATGGAATAACAGGAATAAATATCGATTTTGCATTGAATAAAATACGAATCTATGGTCAATTAGTAGCTGATAAATATAATGATACGTGGCTAGGGGCTGGTCAAGTAGGTTTATATTATTTTGATGCGTTTGGGTTAAAGAATTTTCAAGTTCAATGTGAATGGAATCAAGTCCCTAAAAACTTTTATGGAGCAACCAGAGCGAAGCTAAGTTATAGTAATTACAACCTTCCTTCAGCACATCCAAAAGGGAACAATTTCAGTGAGTTGTTTGTGAAACTAGGCTATCAGTACAGCCGTTTTTATCTTAATTCTAAAACCAATATCTATTATACACAGGGAGGACACTTAACTCAACAATTTTTGTCTAACTCGATTTTTGCACCCAAATTAGATCCATCTATTTTGAAAAATGGAACGACTATTTTAGAGAATTTAGAATTTGGCTTTCGCTTTAATAATTTATATAACGGTACATTATTTGTTAATTACCAAGGCAGAGCTAGTTCATTCGATCTTTTAGAATCGAGTTATCAATGTTTAATGGTAGGACTAAGAACTTCTATTACAAACGAATATTTTGATTTTTAATGAAGAATCTATTATTAGTAACCCTATTATTCCCTTTTATATTTTTTGGTCAACAAACACCAGAAGTGGAAAAAATATGGCTAAAACAAGATGTTAATTTACACACTTCTGAAAAATCGTTTATGTTCTTTGAACTTGATTCTTTATTAAACAAAGACTCAAGTAAATTTCAATTTAAAATTTTACCTGATGAAATATTTAATTTAAACGTATACAAAAATGGTACAACCGGATTTACGTTTCAAAAAGGTTTGGCATATACATTAACAGGAAATATAAAAGATAAAGTTTCCTATATTTTTGATTTAAGACTTGGAACATCTGATCAATCAATCATACCTTACACCTCAATATTTCAAACGAAATCCTTCTTTTTTGAAAACATCAAAGTATTAAATCCATTCACAGCATATTCAATCTATGGGGATATTAGAGGTCGCATCCAATATAAACCTAATTCTGTACTTACGTTTACAACTGGAATTGATAGAATCACTTTTGGAGAAGGAGATCGGTCATTATTTTTAGGAAATCAAGGGGTACCTGCACCATTTGCATCACTAAAAGCCAAATTTGGCAAACTTGAATATTCATTTATTCAACAAATTTGGAGAGAAAGAAGTGGAAATCATTATAGCCCGAAAGGTAACGCGACCCATTATTTGAGCTTTAATCCATCCAAAAAATGGAATTTTTCTATTTTTGAAACAGTTGTTTATCAAATGAAAGACACTTTGTATAATCGTGGATTTGAAGTTGAATATTTAAACCCCCTCATATTTTATCGCCCACAAGAATATAACATGGGGTCCGCTGATAACATCCTGTTAGGTCTTCATTTTTCATATAAACATAGGAATTCAATGTTCTACGGTCAAGTATTAATAGACGATTTTTTACTTTCTGCATTTCAAAAGCAAAATGGATGGTGGTCTAATAAATATGGATTACAAGTGGGACTAAAAGGATGGAAAACCTTACCAAATTCCTGTCAAATGTTTTACCGTACAGAATTTAATTTGGTTCGACCTTACACCTATTCACAAAAATCTAAAGATGTTGTTTTAGGAAATCAAGGTTTACCTGTGGCTCATCCTTTAGGTTCTAATTTTATTGAGCTGTACCAAGAAGTATCTTTTCATTTTAATAAATGGAGTTACGAATTTTGGGGACAAGCATACCTAAAAGGAAGCGACTATTTTTCATCTGGAAATCAAGCTTCTTTTGGAGGAGATATTTACCGTCCTTACAATCTACACCCTTATGAGTATGGAAATACGATCGGTCAAGGAAAAACAAGACATGTACTACAAGTTGGCGCCTATATTTCAAGGAAAATAAAATATGAGCGTATATTATTCGAACTAATTAAACTACCTAAACTTTTTCAATGTGATAATGTGTCTTTTTTCATAGAACCTAAAGCACGTTTTTCAAATGTAGAGGACGAAGTTTTTTCAAATTTTTACCTCACCATTGGTACCATTAAAACTTTAGGCAGAGAACGTAGGAACTATTAGCAAAAAAAATATCTTTGTTAAAATAATCAATCATATATGGAATTAGTATTCAAAGCCATCTTTACTGGATTAATTTTAAGTTTAATGATTGGTCCTGCTTTTTTTTTACTCCTAGAAACAAGTATTAAAAAAGGAGTTAAATCAGCTCTAGCTTTTGATTTAGGGATTTTAATTAGTGATTTGATTTATATTGCAATTGCCTACATTTTCTATAGTGAAGTTGCAAAATTAATTGAAGGAAAACATACTGAATTGTTAAAAGCAATCAGTGGAGGACTCTTTATTATTTATGGATTTGTCTCTTTTTTTAAAAAATCAAAAATTCAATCACAAGAAGAAATAGTAAACACCAATCATACCTCTAAAGATTATTTAATCCAATTTTTGAAAGGTTTAATGCTAAATTTAGTGAATCCAATGGTGATATTCTATTGGTTTAGTGTCATGGCTCTAGGGACTGAACATGGAGTAGATAGCTGGTTAGATAATATCCTATTTATTGGTGTTTTATTAATTACATTTTTTTCCATTGATGTACTAAAAATAATTGGAGCTAAAAAACTTCGTCCCTTTATAACCGATCAGTTATTAGGTTCATTGAATCGAATTACCGGATCCATCTTATTTTTGTTTGGAGTAGTTTTATTACTTCAAGGAATTCTTAAAAATTTTTAACCTACGATTATGTTTGAAAAAATTCTTGTTTTACTAGTGTTATGTTTCTCTTTAGTTTCTAACGCTCAAACTGTTAAAAAAGAAAATTTAACTGAAAAAGATAAATTGTTTTGGGATTTTAAAAAAACTAAAATTCAGTCAGTTGGATCCTATTACAAAGATCGATTAGGAGAAACACGAGATAAACATGGAAAATGGGAATATTACAACGAGTTTGGTGACATTGAAGAAATTCGCACTTATTACCGCGAAAAATTACATGGTCAAATTTTCTTAAAATATGCGAATGGAAAACCACGCCAAGAAGGGTATTTTAAACTAGATAAACAAGATTCGATTTACCGCGAATGGGTGGAAAATGGAACACTAGTTGTAGAAGGGAAATACAAAAATGGGAGACCATTTGGTATTTGGAGAAAATATTATATGGATGGTCGTGAACAATCGGTTGAAGAATATATAGATACCATCTGTATGGTGAAAGATTTTTGGAATGATGATTCATTACATACACGTACTATCAAAAATGGAACAGGAAACAAAACAACCTATTACCCGAATGGAAAAGTCAAAGAAGTATATAATTACAAAGAAGGGTTACGCGATGGTATATTTGAGGAAAGAAGTATCAATGGGTATTTGTTTTTGACGGGATTCTTCAAACAAGAACGAAAAGATGGTGAATGGAAATATTTCTACTATACAGGTGACTTAGAAAAAATCAGTAATTATAAAAATGGTTTATTAGAAGGACCTTACTCCTACTTCTATGACACCAAAGTACTGAATGTAACCGGAAATTATGTCGCTGGGAAAAAAGAAGGAAAGTGGTTTTGGTATACCAACAAAGGGGGGAAAGACATGGAGGGAACTTTTGTCAACAATAAGCAAGATGGAAATTGGATCTATTACTACCCTACCGGAGAAGTTTCTTACAAAGCTTTTTACAAACAAGATAAGCGCGAGGGTAAATGGGAATATTACTACGAAAACAAGAAATTATTTAAAGCTGGAACCTACTCCAACGATTTGAAAGATGGTTTATGGGAAACGTGGTATGAGGATGGAACTTTATTGATGACAGGGAAATACGTCAAGGGAAAGGAAGAAGGGATTTGGAAAAACTTTTGGCAAAACTCTACATTAAAAAATCAATCTACGTTTGAAGACGGTCTATTACATGGACTATGGCATTCTTGGGCTATGGATGGGACAGTTACCTTAACTGGATTCTACAAAGAAGGGTATAAAGTAGGGAAATGGACGAAATACTATGACAATGGAAAAGTAGAAGACATCAACACCTATAAAATCTTAGAAAAAGCTGCACCAATCGATTATGGCTTTACAAAAGGTAGAAAAGTGAAAGAAAGTGTACGTCATGGATATCACGCGTCTTATTCCATGAAAGATTATGCCTTAACTGAAGAAGGACATTATATAAACGATGAAAAAGATGGTAAATGGGTGGATTACTTACCTGGCGGCATATTGCCAGCTGTTATTACGAATTACAAGGATGGAAAATTAGCTGGATTAATGACCCAATTTGGTCGCAGAGGTGAAAAAATTTCTGAATCTGAATATAAAAATGGACTAAAAGAGGGTAAATTTCGTATGTTCGACTCCACAGGTAAGATCATTTTAGATAAAACATATTCAAAAGGTCAAGAAGTACGCAAGTGATGCAAGTTGTTTTTTTAGATACAGTCCATCCAATTTTAGAAGAACGCTTAACCAGCGAAGGATTTCAATGTATAGATGCTACAAAATCTGATTTAGAAACATGTCATTCCTTATTACAAAATGCTGTTGGAATCGTCATTCGTTCTCGTTTTCCTATGTACGAAGCTTTCTTAAAATACGCTCCAAAATTACAATTCATTGCTCGCTCAGGAGCTGGTATGGAAAATATCGATGAAGCCTATTCTCGCGAACGTAACATTCAGCTGTTTAATGCTCCTGAAGGCAATCGAAATGCAGTTGGGGAACATGCATTAGGAATGTTATTAGCGTTACTTAATAAGTTTATACAAGGAGACCAACAAGTTCGAAAAGGGATTTGGGATCGTGAAGGAAATCGTGGAGAAGAATTGGATGGAAAAACCGTTGGAATCATTGGTTATGGAAACAATGGTCGTGCTTTTGCTAAAAAACTACGCGGATTTGATTCAAAGGTGTTAGTCTATGATAAATACGTAGACAATCTTACAGATGATTTCGTAACGCAAGTGTCTTTAGAACAACTCTATCAAGAAGCTGATGTCATTAGTTTTCACATTCCGCAAAATGAAGAAACGCTCTATTGGGTCAATGAACACTTTTTTGAATCGCTTGCAAAACCAATCTACCTATTAAACCTTTCTAGAGGTAAAATTGTGGATACGCAAGCATTATTGAATGCCATTTCAAAGGGTCAAGTGAAAGGTGCTGGATTGGACGTTCTTGAATTTGAAAAAGCAAGTTTTGAGAATTTTTCAGACAGTGAACGCTTATCCGTCTTTCAAGAACTAATCGCATCTGAGAAAGTCATCCTAACCCCACATGTGGGAGGTTGGACGACAGAAAGTTATTATAAATTAAGTGATGTACTTGCCGATAAAATATTGGCGTTTTATCGTTGAGGATTCGATAGTAGTCTACTTAAATATTCGTTTGGGTTAAAAACTGGAATTTCGGAGGACTTAAAATCTTTTTCATTTCTTGTTAATATCATTGAACTTCCAGATTTAAGCGCACAATAATACTGTAATGCGTCTTCAAAGTCAGTAAATTTAGATGCTAATCCTTTATCAATAATTTTATCTGTTAAATCTGCTGTTTTAGCAATTATCTTAAATTTTCGTATCTTTTCTTTTACAATTTCTTTGGATTCAAAACGAGTAAGGACATAAAATACAGTAGAATAAGTCAGTGCTGAAACCGTAAGTTTGACTTTCCCTTTATCAGCGAGAGAAACTATTTTAGCGATTGCATCATAAAAATCTTCACGTTCACCAAGTAAATCAATGACAACGTTGGTGTCTAAAAAAAGTGTATCCATTATGTATACTTTTCTGATAAGTAGTCACCATAGCCCTTTTTATCGTCAAAATCTTTCGGAATTTTCACCCCAGATTTTAGACTTTTAACAAAAGGAGTAATTTCAAAATCTTCCTCAGTAGGCTGATTCTCATTATTCAGTAAAGACTTTAAATAGGATTCTATTAAACGAGATAAACTTTTATTGTGTGAAGAAGCATATTCTTTTGCTCCTTCCACTACAAATTTATCCAGTTTGAGTGTGAGTTTTGTGTCCATTACAAGTTAATTATACGTACTAATTTATAAAATTAATCCGTACAAAACAAAATAAATGAAATTTAGAATCTATTTTCTCAGCGTTTTTTTGAGATTCTGTTTTCTAACAAAGTTAAAAAATCTCTGTGACCTCTAATTCCACCATCTACTTCACAGACCTCTTTTTTACTTTGTGTAAAAAAATCTACCCGTAAATCACATCTAATGCTTGGCAAAATTTCACAGCAACTTCTGCTAAAATCTCAGGAGTATGTGCTTGTGAAACAAAACCTACTTCATATCCACTTGGACCTAAATACACCCCAACTTCCAATAAAGCGTGGTGTAAATGTTTGAATCCTGTCATATCTGGATTGATCTCATCTGCACGACGAATGGTTTTATTTCCTGCAAATGACAACCAAAAGATAGATCCAATAGTATGAATTTCAAATTCGTAATTTTTTGCTTTCGCGTGTGCATTGATTGGTGCTATAAAATCTACTGTACGTTTTTCTAATTCCTCGTAGAAACCTGGTTTAGCACATTCTGTTAATTGTGCAATTCCTGCTGCCATTGCAACTGGATTTCCTGATAATGTTCCAGCTTGATAGACATCTCCATCAGGAGAAATGCGCGCCATAATTTCTTTACTTGCTCCATACGCACCTACTGGTAAACCACCACCGATGATTTTACCGTATGTAACAATGTCTGGTTTGATACTATAATGTTCAGCAGCACCTGAAAAAGCAACCCTGAAACCAGAGATTACTTCATCAAAGAATAATAAAATTCCGTTTTCTGTACAAATTTGGCGTAAGGCTAGTAAGAACGTTTTTTCTTGTAATAACAACCCATTATTTGCTGGAATTGGTTCGATAATCGCACACGCAATTTCGTTTTTATAGGTTGCAACACACGTTTTTAATGCTTCAATATCATTTAATGGAAGAACGATTGTTTCTTGTGCGAAACTTTCAGGAACACCCGCACTTGATGAAGCCCCAAATGTGATCAAACCGCTTCCTGCTTTTACCAACATCGCATCTGTATGTCCGTGGTAACACCCTTCAAATTTGATAACTTTATCTTTTCCGGTATATCCACGTGCCAAACGCAATGCCGACATCACCGCTTCTGTACCAGAACTCACAAAACGTAATTTTTCAATAAATGGGTTGCGAGAAAGGATTAATTCTGCTAATTCATTTTCCAAACGTGTTGGGGCACCAAAACTAGTACCATTTTGCATCGTAGCAACCACTTTTTCGTATACAGCAGGGTGATTATGTCCTAAAATCAGTGGCCCCCAGCTACAACAGAAATCCACAAATTCATTATCATCTTCATCCCAAATACGGCAACCAGCTCCTTTTTTGATAAACAACGGCGATCCATCCACCGATTTAAAAGCACGTACTGGGGAATTTACACCACCAGGAAAATAATTTTTTGCAGTTGCAAATAAGGCTTCGGAAGTTGTTGTTTTCATAGGATAGTTGATTTGAAATTGTGGGTGTAAATTTAGTGTTTTATATTGGATGAAAATGATATTATTTACTAACTTAATATGTAGTGTAATTTTAATATTATCAAATTTATGGAACAAAATATTAATGAAATAGAAATTCATTCAATTCAAAATAAGATAATTACAATAAGAAACTTACAAGTAATTGTCGATAGAGATTTAGCAGAATTATTTCAAATTGAAACCAAAAGATTAAATGAACAAGTAAAACGAAATGCACAAAGATTTCCTGAAGGTTATCATTTTCAACTTACACCAAATGAAAGAATCGAACTAGTCGCAAATTGCGACCGGTTCAAGAATATAAAACATTCATCAAGCAATCCATATGTATTTACAGAACACGGTGTTGCAATGTTATCCGCAATTCTAAGAAGTGAAATTGCAATTAAAATAAGTATTCAAATAATTAATGCATTCATTCAAATGAGAAAAATGTTGAATATGAATCAACAATTAGATCAAAGGATTAATTATCTAGAAAAAAAACAATTTGAATCAGAAATTAAATTTGACGAAATATTTAATGCGTTAGAAAATAATAATTTAGAACAGCATCAAGGCATCTTTTACAATGGTCAAATTTTTGACTCATATATTTTTATTAATGAAATTATTAGAGAGGCAAACAGTGAAATTATTTTAATAGATAATTATGTAGATGACATTACTTTGGTTAGTTTTTCGAAAAAAAAATTAAACACAAAAGTTAAAATATATACTAATAAGATTTCAAGACAACTTGAGGTTGATAGAATGAAGTTTAATGAACAGTATACAGGTTTGTCGATTTTAGAAATTAAAAATATACATGATCGATTTTTAATTATTGATGGTTTAAAACTGTATCATCTAGGAGCCTCATTGAAAGATTTAGGTAAGAAATGGTTTGCATTTTCTAGAATGGATGGTTTTATACAAGAGGTTTTAAAGAGATTAAATTAATTGTATCTTTGAAACCGATTAATTAAGATTAATCCTATTTATTGTATTACAACTATTATTTTCAACATGGAAAATACACTTTCATACGCGCAACAACAAGACGCAAACGATTCATTACGAGCGTACAGAGATCGTTTCTTTTTACCAACATTTCACGAAAATCAAGTTCGTTATTTCACAGGAAATTCCTTGGGATTACAACCTAAATCTGTTGGTTCTTACATCCAACAAGAGTTAGACGATTGGGCAAAATGGGGTGTGGAAGGACATTTTCATGGGAAAAGACCTTGGTTTAGTTACCACGAGAATTTAACAGAGAAAATCGCGAAAGTGGTTGGTGCATTGCCTGGTGAAGTGGTTGTAACACATTCATTGACAACAAACTTACACTTGTTAATGGTGTCTTTTTTCGCGCCTCAAGGAAAACGTAAAAAAATCATTTGTGAGGCAAAAGCATTCCCAAGTGACCAATATGCCTTGGAATCGCAAATTAAGTTCCACGGATTGGATTTAGCAACAGACTTGATTGAAATTGCACCAAGAGAAGGAGAACATTTAATCAACGAAGAAGATATTTTAGCAAAAATTGCTGAAGTTGGTGAGGAATTAGCATTGGTGATGATTGGTGGTGTAAACTACTATTCTGGTCAATTGTTTGACATGAAAAAAATCACGGAAGCAGCTCACGCTGTAGGAGCAATTGCAGGATTTGACTTAGCTCATGCTGCTGGAAATATTCACCTTAAATTACACGATTGGGGTGTTGACTTCGCAGCTTGGTGTTCCTATAAATATTTAAATTCATCGCCAGGTGGTGTTTCAGGAATGTATGTGCACGAAAGACATGCAAACAGACCTGAATTACCTCGTTTTGCAGGATGGTGGGGTCATGATAAATCGGTTCGTTTCTTGATGGAACCAGGTTTTCAACCAATGCCAGGTGCTGAAGGATGGCAATTGAGTAATGCGCCTGTACTAGGGATGGCAGCACATTTGGCTTCCTTAGATATTTTTGACGAAGTAGGAATGGAAAAATTGTGTGCAAAACGCGATCAGTTGACTGCCTATTTAGAATTTATCATCGATGATATTTCTAACAAACATAAGGATTTGTGTACGTTTGAAATCATCACACCACGCAATCAAGCGCAACGTGGAGCACAATTATCCATGTTAGTACACGGAAAAGGAAAAGCAATTTTCGATAAATTAAGCGAAGCAGGAGTTGTTGCCGATTGGAGAGAACCAAATGTAATTCGTTTAGCACCAGTTCCATTGTATAATTCATTCGAAGATGTTTATTATTTCGGTAAACATTTGGCGGATGCAATTGTGGAATTGGCGTAAAAAAAAAATATATGAAAAAAATAGCAGTAGTAGGAGCAGGATTAGCAGGAAGTTTGCAAGCCATATTAATGGCGAAAAAAGGATATGAAGTATCCGTTTTTGAGCGCCGTCCTGATTTACGTAAAGCAAAATTGATTGCTGGAAAATCAATTAATTTAGCGTTATCGCACAGAGGATGGAAAGCATTAGAGTTAGCAGGAATTGCAGATGACATTCGCGAAATTGCTATTCCAATGTACAAACGTTGTATGCATGCTTTAGATGGTACATTGACTTACCAACCTTATGGAAAAGAGGATGAAGCGATTTATTCTGTTTCTCGTGGAGGATTGAACCAAAAATTAATGAATTTAGCGGATCAATATCCTTCGATTTCCTACCATTTCAACAGAAAATGTAACGATATTGATTTAGCTACGAATACGTTGACTTTTGATAATTCAGAGTCAGGCGAACGTGAAAAACACCAAGTAGATAAAGTATTTGCTACCGATGGAGCATTTTCAGCAGTACGTATGCGTATGCAAAAAAGCACGATGTTCGATTATTCTCAAAAATACTTGGACCACGGATACAAAGAATTGGTGATTCCAGCAAATGAAGATGGAACCCACAAATTAGACAAAAACTGTTTACATATCTGGCCACGTGGCGAGTTTATGATGATTGCTTTGGCAAATTTAGATGGTAGTTTTACGTGTACTTTGTTCTTCCCTATGAAAGGGGAAGTTTCTTTCGAAAGTTTAGAAACGAGAGAACAAGTTTCTGATTTCTTTGATAAAACCTTCCCAGATGCGGTACAATTAATGCCTACTTTGTTAGACGATTATTTTGGAAATCCAACTTCTACATTGATCATGGTTCGTTGTACACCTTGGAACTACAAAGAAGATGTTGTATTAATTGGAGATGCAGCGCACGCGATTGTACCTTTCTACGGACAAGGAATGAACTGTGCGTTTGAAGATTGTACAGTATTCCACGAAATGCATGAAGAGGTAAATGGAAATTGGGATGGATTATTAGGACGTTTCTCTGAAAGAAGAGTTCCAGAAGGAAATGCAATTTTAGATTTAGCCTTGCAGAATTATGTAGAAATGCGTGATTTGACAGCAGATCCTAACTTCTTATTACAAAAGAAAATAGAAGCGAAATTCAGTAAAATCTATCCAGAAAAATGGATTCCATTGTATTCGCAAGTAACTTTTAGCCATATCCCTTATAGTCAAGCGATTAAAAACGGAAAAGCACAAGATGCAATCATGGCTGAAATCTTGAAAATGGACAACATCCACGAAAATTGGGATGCACCAGAAGTGATGGAAAAATTATTTTCGTTAGTAAAATAAAACCGTATGAAGTCTTTTCTACTAATTGTACTTTCCTTACTTTGTGTTAGTTCGGTGATTGCTCAAAAAAAAAGTAGAAAAGACTTTTTTGGTGGACCCAAAGATTATCGAAACCTGAGTAATAGAGGTCTCACCTATTCAATTGGGACTACCTATACTTTTGCGGACACAAGTAGTTTGTATATCGATACCCGTACAATTTATAAATTTCAACCGAAAAGTAAATTTGGATTATTTGCAGAAATTGGTACCGTTTCCTTTAACTTGAAAAAGCCTAAATTCAAATGGGGGAATG
>CANCJF010000003.1 GCA_947378245.1 Bacteroidota bacterium | reverse complement strand
ACCGTACCAGATTTTTTCCATTATTTGAAATATTCAGTATAAAACGTTTTGTATTCTTCGAGTTTGTGCGTTTCAAATAGCACCTTTAAATTTTCTTGTGAAATTAAGTACATTGGCAAGTTACTTAACTCTGCTAAATCGTTTTTAGTTGATTTGACATTGTCAATATATTCTTCTGCATCTGTTTGCGTAAAAGATTTGAGCACTACAATACTTTGATTTTCTTCAAATAATTTAGATGAAATAGTAATTTCTTTACCAATATATTCCTCATCATTGAAGATTGAAATTTTGTTTTTTGCTGCATTTGAATCACTGTTTGGCTGAAGTAAAATGATGATCCAATATGTTTGACCTTCCACAAATTTATAAATCGATTCTTTGTTAAATTCTATTTTTTGCGAAACTGAAATTCCTTTTTTTAGAATTTCTTCTAATTCATTCGCTTTTTTTGCTTCTAACGTTTCGGGGAATTTTACACTAATTTCTTTTAATAGTGGTTCGATGATTTTTTTGTCTGAATTATTTGATGCAACTGCCATCGCATGCAACAACATATATTTTGATAGGTAAGCATTAGTTGGTTCTGTATTCATTATTTGGGTACATGCAGCGATCACTTCTGCATAATTATTCGAACGATATTGATCTAAGACTTTCACATATACTTTTTCTGCTTTACGTTCCTCTTCTTTCTTCTTAGTAAAATAATTTGGATCCTTTAAATAATTCGCATAGTCAGAAGATGGGTAATTTTGTAGGATGTACGACTTTTGAATTTGCATTTTTGCGTTATCTTTTCCTTCATATATTTTATATAGTTGGTAAGCAGAAAGCAACTTATAATTGCTCGTATAATTTCGGTTTATGACATCTCCAAATCGGTCTGCAGCCATTTTATATTCACCTAGTAATTCTTTGTAAATAAGTCCAGCTTCATATTGTGCAGCCATCAAACGTTCCATGGATGAATCTTGTAAAGTTTTTGTTAAAGGGATGTTTGTTAGTAAGTTGTCAAGCGTCAAAGTGTCTTTATCTTTTTCGATTGGCGTATTTACCGCATTTGATTTTGTGTTAGAACTATCTTTATTATTTGCGATCACAATTTTATCATTACGTCTCCAATCGTCTTCATTTTCACGTTCTCCCCAATTTTTTTTGAATTCACTTACTCCATCTGCTTTTGCTTTTACATTGTTCCAATACCACTTATTTCCAGAGGGGTCATTCTCTTGGGCGGCTTGTTGTTTTGCCTGTATATTCCTAAGTTTAGCAGCTTCTTCGCGCTGTTTTTTCTCTGCGTTTAATTTTATGTTTTTGATGGCTTTTTCGATGTAGTTTTTTCGTGTTTTTTCGTCCATTTGGGCTAAACGTAATAAACTATCCTCACGTGCTACGATTTCTACTGCAATCACCAAGTTTTTTAGCTTAGATGCTTTTTTAGTGATATTTTCAAAGTTAGGATAGTTTTCGGGCATGACTTTGGCACAACTATCGTAATATTTTTGTGCTTTTACATAATCTTTAATTTGGTAGCTCAAATTTCCTAATTCTTCATAGCTCACTGCTTGTTGCCTTTTGTTCGCAGTCGAATAATAGGTTGATTTATGTAATAGTATAATTGCTTCTATACGATTATTTTCTTGAAGGTACAATTTTGCTAATGCATAATACAATTGATCTCGAAACTCCGTATTTTTTTCATCGCGCAACATTTTTTGTAGCTCTTTTTTAACTTTTTCATCTTTTCCAAGATAAGCCCTATTGATACGTGCATTGAACTGCATTTCAAATGGAGCTTGGGGAGAAGAAACAACTTTAGAGAAATGATTTTTTGCTAATTCGTTGTTTTTTATTCTTCCATATAGTTGGCCTAAAATGAAATGAATACGTGTTTTTTCAGCTTTCCTTTTAGAATTTTTGAGTGCTTTTTCAAGGTTTTCGATTGCTAAAGAATGTTCTTCAGTTTGGATATATAAAGTTCCTTTTACCAAGGCAAGTTCGACTTCTAATCGTTTGGTGAATTCTGGTAATAGCTTTGCTGCATTTTTTTCTTTTTTCGCAAATACGTTGGTTATTTTCCCTGTAAAATTGGATTTGTTTGCTTCTTTTTCTTTTTTCTGTTTTTCTACTAAAATGTCTAGTTCTATTAATTTCTCTTTTGCTTCATTTATTTTGTTTGTAGCAATTAAGGATTTTATAATCCACATGGATGCGATATAATAAGACTTATCGTTTGCGAATAAGCGTTGTACGTATTCAAAATTTCGAAGTGAAACTTCATAATCGTGTTTATAGAAAAAGGCTTTTCCAATGGTGTTCCAATTTTCGTCAATCCATGGATTATTTTCTACTTTTTTGCCACCTCCAAAGTCCATGCTTGGCATACAGTGGTTGCGAATGACTTTGGAACATTTAGAAATCGCTGTATCAATGGCAGGAAGTAATGCTTGAAATTCTTTTTCGTTTGGTAATTGTTCAATAGGTAGTATTTCGTAATAATTTTCTTTTGCGTTCGTCCGATACGATTCTAATGATGTTTTTAGGAGTTCATTTGCGTTAAAATATCCATTGTATTTGGCAGTTATTCCATGATATTTTCGATTGATATACGCGTTATTTTCTGTAGAACACGAAACTGCCAACAAAATACAGGTCAAAGCGACGAGTAAGGAGGTGACGAGTGACGTTGTTTTTTTCATGTGTTAATAATATGAAACGTAAAAATACAATTTTTCTTGTGGAGACTTTTAAAAATTGCTTTTTCTTCGAGTAATTCGAAGTTTATACAGTAGTAAATGCGTCTACAATATGTTCAATTTCTGTTCGGAACTGGTTGTGCACGATGGATACGATATCAAATCTAGTATCTATGTTTAGTTGTTTCCATTTTAGGTATGCGT
Source organism: Bacteroidota bacterium (assembly GCA_947378245.1). GTDB lineage: Bacteria > Bacteroidota > Bacteroidia > Flavobacteriales_D > Crocinitomicaceae > CANHVK01. The sequence goes on along the minus strand of CANCJF010000003.1, from coordinate 55,373 downwards.
CTGCAACTTTGATGATTTGTTTTTGTTTCGCGCGAGTTACTGCCCTCCACGGTTCTCCAATTTCTGCTGTTTGTCTGGTTTTGACTTCGGTAACTACGAGTTGGTTGTTTTCTAACGAAATAATATCTACTTCTAATTTTCCAAAACGGTAATTAAAATCGAGGTGTATAAATCCATGTTTTGTTAGATATTCTTGTGCTAATTTTTCCCCGTAAATTCCTAGTTCTTGATTTGTCATTTTTTTATTTTTCTATTTAAGGTAGTGAAAAATAGCGTTGAGGGGTGTAAAAAAGATGAAAAAGCGAGTGAGTGAGTGAGTGAGTGAGTGAGCGATGTGCGACTCCTCTGGAGTCGTTGTGGGATTGTGCTTGCCAAAGGCAAGCAAGATACGACTCCTCTAGAGTCGGGGAGATGGAGGAAGATGAAAGTAGCGAGATGAGACTTTGATGATTATGTATCCTTCATTTACCCCTTTCTCTTCGAGGGCCTCAGAGACCGGGGAGTATGTCAGTTATTTTTGTTTTGACTCCGTAGGAGTCGGGTAGGTGAAAGTAGTGAGATGAGACTTTGATGATTATGTATCCTTCATGTACCCCCTTTCTCTTCGAGGGCCTTAGAGACCGGGGAGAATAGATGTACGTTTTTTTTGTTTTGACTCCGTAGGAGTCACATCTTGCTTGCCTTTGGCAAGCATCAGAAGTGGACGACTCCAGCGGAGTCGAATATGGCTTCTAGTTATAAAAAAGCCCCGAGTAGCGAGCTAAACGGGGACTTCAAAACATTTAAACTAATTAATCAGTGTATGTATACGAAGAAGTATATATATTTCCAGTGCTTTCATTTTTCGTCATTTTTTTACTTACTCTACCCTTAGTATCAAACTCGTAGGTGTAAGTAGCAGAATAGTCACCATATGCACCATATGCCTTTTCTGTTTTGATCAAATTTTTAGAATCTTTTCCCCAATAAATTTCTCCTTCATTCTTTAGGCCAATCGTATTAAGTTTATCCATATAGTAGGTATAGGTTTCAATCACACTTTCGTTATTAGTATTTTCAGGTGTATAGATTCTTTTCATCAAATTTCCATTTTCAATGGTCAATTGATCATTATTTGTAAACTTATGAAACCCATTCACATCATAGTAAGTTGTATCGATTGTTTTATTATCTAAACTTTCTGTATAAACAACATACCCCTTTTCATTTAGAGTGTATTTTCTTGAATCACGTAAAGTATCACCGTGATAATTTTTCTCTACAATTTGATTGTTCGACAAGTATTCCATCGTAGAATAATATGAATTATCATCAACATAATAGGATTTTATCTGACGACCATTAGCATCATATAAATAATAAGAAGTATGATCTTTATCAAACTTTGTTTTAATTCTTGTTTTCGCAACAACTAAAGTATCTGTCAAAGATGAAGTTTGATTTGTGCTTGGAGTTGTAGTTACTTCATCCTTCTTACACGAAGCAAGACCTAAAACAGCAAACAATGACGCAGCAACACTATTTTTTTTATTTTAATAAATTTTTACGTAAAATTATATGTTAATTTTTCTCTAAACAATAGTTATAAATGACTATTTATTTGAAGCGATGTGCAACACCGCTGGAGTCGTTGTGAGATTGTGCTTGCCTTTGGCAAGCAAGATACGACTCCTCTGGAGTCGGGGGATGGAGGAAGATGAAAGTAGTGAGATGAGACTTTGATGATTATGTATCCTTCATATACCCCCCCCCTTTCTCTTCGAGGGCCTAAGAGACTGGGGAGTATAGATGTCAGTTATTTTTGTTTTGACTCCGAAGGAGTCAGGTAGGTGCAAGTAACGAGATGAGATTTTGATGATTATGTATCCTTCATGTACCCCCTTTCTCTTCGAGGGCCTCAGAGACCGGGGAGTATATATGTCAATTATTTTTGTTTTGACTCAGCTGGAGTCGGGTAGATGAAAGTAGCGAGATGAGACTTTGATGATTATGTATCCTTCATGTACCCCCCTTTCTCTTCGAGGGCCTCAGAGACCAGGGAGTATAGATGTCAGTTATTTTTGGATAGTTTCATGCTTCTTTTTGGCATTCAAATGAACTCGATAAGCTACCAATGCTGGCAAACCTAAAATCATAATAAGCGCTAAAGCATATCCTTTGGGTAATAGGCGAAACGATTCAATGTTGGCAAAATCTTGTTTGTTTCCACCCATACCAATGAAATAGGATAAACTAATGTCGCAGGTGTAGATTTTATCTTTCGTCGTAATTTCTCCTGGAAATAAATCGATGCGAAATAGAAAGAAGAGGGCTGAAAGTATCAGTACAAGGGCTAAATAAATTAGAAATGGTTTTTTTACGTTTTGTTTCATAGTTTTCTTTATTATCAGTTGGTCACCTCCCTCGATCCCTCCTCGAGGAGGGAAGACGATGAGATATAATTTTTAATTTGTCTAATAGTCTTTTGTCTGAGGTCTAAAGTCTCAAAGCGATTCTAAAAGTAGTTCCTTTATCAATTTCGGAATGTAGGACATATACATTTCCTTTGTGGTATTCGTTGATGATGCGTTTCACTAAAGAGAGTCCAAGTCCCCAGCCGCGTTTTTTGGTAGTATATCCTGGTTTAAATATTGTTTTATATTGATTGTGTGCGATTCCTTTTCCAGTGTCTTGGATGTCAATGTTTACGTGTGAACTTTCATGAGAAATGGTAATATTGAGTTGACCTGCCGTTTCCATGGAATCTACCGCGTTTTTGGTAATGTTTTCAATCACCCATTCAATCAACGGAGGATTATGTGGGATGAGCATTTCCGGAGAATCGCTTTGAATGGAAAAATGTATTTTGTTGGAGACGCGCAATTTCAAATAGTCAATAACTTTGCTAACCGTTTCCACGATGTTTTTGTCTTCTAATTGTGTTGCAGAACCAATTTTCGAGAAACGATTGGCTACTTGTTCCAATCGACTCACATCTTTTTGCATTTCGAGCGCAATACTTGGGTCGATGTTTTGTGTTTCTAAGTATTGTACCCAAGCTAATAAGGAGGAGAGAGGAGTCCCCAATTGATGTGCAGTTTCTTTCGCCATACCTGCCCACACTTGATTTTGTTCGGCTTTACGGAAGGTATTAAAGATGAGGTAACCCACAAATATAAATAAGGTGAAAATGATGAATTGTACGTAAGGGAAATATTGTAATTTTTTTAATTCTGGACTGTCGTCGTAGTACAAAAAGCTATGTTGTGAACTGCCAAAATTGATTGGGATGGCTTTGTTGCTGCGTTTTAATCGCGTAATGGTTTCTCGAATTTCAGTTTGATCACTATGAAGTAGCGGTAGGTTGGTTGCTAAAATGGAGTCGGTTTTTGCGTCCACTAACAACACAGGAACTGCGCCTTCGTTGGCTTTTAGTTCCTTATTAAATGCACGAATCAAGGAGTCGCGTTCATTTTCCAATCGGGTAATTTCTTTCGAATCGGTGTATGCACAATTCATGACTAATCCATCTTCAATCTCAATAGTTATCTTGTATTTCCAAGAGTTTGCAAGTTGGAGTAAGGTATCATTAAATAGTCGCTTGACGGTCGTGTCGGGAAGTGCATCGTGTTTCTTATTGAAATCAACATACGTAAAGTCTAAGTGTAAATGTTCCGAAACATCGTTGTTATTGTCGTAGAGAATTACAGGAATGGATTTATTGATGTTAATGATTTTCAACGGAAGGGTGTAGTCCGGCATTTGGTTGATATCGATTGGTTTCAATATCTCTCTAGTGGCACTACTCCACAATTCCATTTCGTTACGTTCTTTGTCGCGTAATTGGGAGAATGTTCGGTTGGTAAGTTGAACGAGTTCCGCTTTTTTCTTAATGGCTTCCGCCCATTGTTTTACACGGTAACGCTCACGAATACTTACCTTAGATACGATGGAATTCGAAAAAAACAAGGACGCAGAAATCAAGATTAGGGCGATGCCTAACAAGATGATTTTCCATCGTTGTTTTTTTGAATAGAGATTCATTATTTCTTTTTCCGTGTTTCGTAAAAGTAATACTTTTCCACCTTTTTCTAAGTAGAATTAGATATTAAGGTTTTTAAAAAAAAAAGCAATATCTCGATAAGAATAATTTTAATTTTTTAGTTTGTTAATTTGCTGTTTTTGAATGTTTTTCAATAAAAATAATATTAATTTAAGCTTCCTCCAAGTTTACACTTAGCTTGTCGAAGTGAGAAAAGAAAGTTTACTTTCGAATACCAAACGTTAGAGCAGGTAAATTGAGGAGGGTGACAACTATAAATTATAAGTTAATTATTACCACATCGAATAATAAAATCTACATCTCACCTCCCTTAATCCCTCCTCAAGGAGGGAAAATCAATTACATAAATATCTTCGAAACTGTGTAAATCTCCACTAGTTAAATTTTCGTAATTCCCTACTTTTTGAAACTTTTTTCTAGAAATGAAGTACAATGTAAGCGTACACAAATGTACTTTTGACATTGTATGAAGGTTATTTTTAGATTAATTGTTGCACTATTTTTTATATTGAATTATCAATTTTCTAATGCACAGATGGTTACGACCATTGCTGGGATATTGGATAGTATTGGAAAGCGCGATGATGTTGCTCTAAATACCACGTTTAATAATCCCGAGGGAGTAGAAATAGATAAATATGGAAACGTTTATATCGCGGATCGTTACAATCATTTGATTCGTAAATTAGATACCAATGGAATCGTTACTACGATTGCTGGGACTGGATTAAAAGGGAGTGCGGATGGACAAGGAGTGCTCGCAAGTTTTAATGAACCTTGGGGAATAACAGTTGGAGACGACGGAAACATATATGTATCTGACAGGCTTAATCATTCCATTCGGAAAATTAGCCCATCAGGTTATGTTACTACGATTGCAGGAACAGGTAAACCTGGATACAAAGACGCGATCAATCCCTTGCAAGCTCAATTCAAACAACCACTTGGAATAGTAATTGATAAAACTGGAAATTTATACATTGCTGATCATGAAAACAATGTAATTAGAAAAATAGTATTGAGTGGTCAAGTAACAACATTAGCAGGAGATAATAATAATATTGGTTTGATCGATGGAAATGGCAAAAATGCATGGTTTAAAAAACCCTATGGTTTAGAAATTGATAGTAAAGGAAACTTATACATAGCCGATGAACATAATCATGCTATTCGGAAAATTTCCCCAAATGGTGATGTTGTTACTTTAGGTGGTTTAGGTATAATAGGGAGCAAGGACGGAAATAAAACAGTATCAACATTCAATTACCCTTGGGATATTGCAATTGATTCTATAGGTAATTTATACATCATGGACGGATATAATTACGTGGTTCGAAAAATGGATACGAACTTAGTTGTTAGCACCTACGCAGGTCTTGTCGGTAAAAAAGGAGCGACGGATACGTATGCCAACGCATCTACATTTAACGGTGCAACTTCTATATCTATTAGTCGACAAAATGATTATTTGGTTGTTGGAGATGCTTACAATGAATTAATACGAAAAATCACGATTCCTAAGCCTATTCCAAATCCAGTGGTTAAATTCCAAATTTCTTCGAAAGATTCAATCACTGTTTGTCAAAGTTTAGATGTAGCTCTTGAAATTAATAATGATTTTGATTTGTATGTAGTCTATGTAGATGGAAAAAAAGTACAGACTTCAGCATTGAAATCTATTAGTGTGACTTCGAACAATCTTACAGTTGGTGTGCATACCATTGAAGTAAAAGGTCAGAAAGCAGGATATTACGACCAAACATCAAACAAATTAGTCGTTACCGTTCAAAAAAACTCCACGTTTACACTACAAAAAAATAAAAATAAAGACCTGTGTATTGGTGATAGTGTGAAAATTTCAACATCGGATAACTCAGTAGTTACTTGGAATACAATAGTGGTTTCCAATGCTATTACGGTAAAAATGGATGGTAAATATTATGTTACTTCTTTAAAGGGACAATGTCTTTCGAAACAGGATACACTTTCTGTGGTTTTTAATTCATTTCCAATTAGTCAAATATCTAAATCGAATGTGTTAACTCACTATACAGAAGACACCTTAACCTTAACTGCATCTGTTGGGAATAATTATTTGTGGTCAACGACTGCAAATACCCAAAGTATAAAAGTGACTAATTCAGGTAAATATTCTGTAGTTGTGACCAATCAATATGGATGTGGAACCCGTTCTGATACGGTGAACATAGTTTTTAATCCGATTCCAACTAAGGTATTTATAAGTGATAATGGAAAAATCAATTTTTGTGCGGGGGATTCCATCCAGCTTAAAGCGAGTTATTCCAAAAACATTTCTTGGTTTAAAGACAATCAATTATTTAAAAAGTCGGATTCTATCATTTACATCAAAGAAGGTGGAAAATACCATTTTGTATGTAAGATAGATGAGAATAAGTCCTTATACTCCGATACACATGCTTATGTTAAACGACCTCTTCCTTACACAGATTTTACGTTTGTAGAATTAAAGAAAAGTAATAGTTATGCTTTGATACAATTTACGAGTACGACTAATCAAAATGATTATGTGTATACTTGGAAACTAAACAACAAAGAAGTTTCTTCTATTTCTAATCCTGCATTTACCTTCAACGAAACGAACAAGAATCAAATACAATTAACGATCAAGGATAAATTTGAGTGTATAAATTCCCTAGAGAAAACGATACCGATTGAGTTGACAACCGAACTTTTTATACCCACAGCTTTTACTCCTAACGGAGACGGAGTGAATGATAAAATTAAAATGATGGGAATTTCTCCAAACACCTCATTGAATTTGATGATTTTTAATGAGTGGGGTCATTTGGTGTTTTCTTCCACTTCAGCGATTGACTCTTGGGATGGTACCTACAAAGGAGAGGCCGCAAACGCAGGAAATTATAGTTACTTGTTAGACATTACTCTGAATGGTGAAGTTCAACATTTAAAAGGAATAATCACTTTAATACGTTAATGATGAAGAGTGTTTATTTACTATTATTTTTGTTGATCTCAACATTTACATTAGCACAACAGCGTAATTTAACTCAGTTTTATAATTCTTCTGTTTTTAATAATCCTGCTGAATCAGGTGCGATACATTACACCCGTTTTTCTGCTAATTATAGAAAGCAGTGGCCGTCGATTGCAAATGGTTATCAAACCTCCGTATTCGCATTAGATGCACACGTTAAAAAGTTCGGTTATGGGTTGGTTTTTGCTGCAAATGATGCAGGACCTACGAGTTTAAAAACGAATAATTTTCTTTTTAACCTTTCCCACGAATTGAAACTGAATAGATACAACGCATTGCGTTTTGGTTATCAAATTGGTTTAAATCAATACAATTTAACTACAAGTAATTACAAATTTGAAAATCAGTACGACCTAGAAAACGGATTTAATCCTAGCGCAGCAACAGGGGAATCTTTTTCTTCAGGCAATGTAATAGATGTAACAGGCGGTATTGGTTTTACGTGGAGAAATGATCGTTACACTTGGAGACCTAAAGTGACTATTGGACTTTATAATTTTGTGCATAGTAGAAAATCTATTTTCTTAAATACAGGAAGTTCCTCTATGCAACTTTTTTCAGGAAGTGTGATGGTGGAAAAGAGCATTTCCGATCGCATGACCATGATCCCCTATGCATTTTATTCGTATCAAAATCAAGCGGCTAATTTATTGTTGGGTTCTAATTTTAAATATCATTTAGATACGACAAAGCAATTCCAATTTGGACTTGGTTTGAGAAATCAAGATGCTTTGTTGACCTATGTCGGTATTGAATTTCATAATGCATTGATTGGGTTTAGTTATGATATCAATACCTCTAAATTAACCAAAGGCACATCCTCTATAGGTGCCTATGAATTAAGTGCTATTTTTACGATTGCACCTAAAAAGAAGGTTGCCCCTACAATTACTATTCATCGTGTGGACACCATACGTATTGAAATTCCAAGAGATAAAGACAAAACAGATACTGTTTTTATGTTTAAAGAAGATGATGGAGAAAGTCCAATTGATATTTCAACGATTGATAATTATTGGAAGTACAACCATTACTATGTGTATTTTGATTTTGACAAATCGAATGTATTAGCAAAGTATGAATATGTGTTGAATGAATTGATTTTGGACGTGAAAAAATTCCCAGAACATAAAATCTTAGTTCATGGACATACAGATTCAGATGGAGAATCGCTTTATAACATTTATCTAGGTGAAGCACGCGCTAAAGAAGTTATGAAGTATCTGGTAGATAGAGGGGTAAGTCATAGTAAAATTAGAACATTTACTTATGGACAAACAAATCCTGCAGAACCAAACACTACCCTAGATAAAAAAGCGAAGAATCGTCGTGTTGAGATTATATTATTGACGAAATAGATAGTTTTTAATCGCTTAAATTGGTTGGTAAACCTACTCAATTTGTTAGCAACTTTCTGTTTATATTCCTAAGTATTATCGTAAATTTGACTCACAATTTTTTAAAAAAGAATAATGAGTTTACTTACCGTAGGAAGTGTTGCGTTTGATGCGATCGAAACGCCATTTGGAAAAACAGATAAAATAATTGGTGGAGCAGGCACTTATATTGCCTTAGCATCTTCCTTTTTCAAGAAAAATCAAAATATCGTGTCAGTTGTTGGTGACGATTTTCCTCAAGAAATGTTAGACTTATTGTCTCAACGTGGAGTTGATTTAACAGGATTACAAATCAAACAAGGTGAAAAAACTTTTTTCTGGTCAGGTAAGTATCATAATGATATGAATACACGTGATACCTTGATTACTGAGTTGAATGTTTTGGAGCATTTTGACCCTATTATTCCAGCGGATTATCAAAGTGCTGAATTTTTAATGTTAGGAAATTTAAGTCCACAAGTACAACGTTCAGTGATCGAGCGTTTGACAGAACGTCCAAAATTAATCGCTATGGATACGATGAATTTCTGGATGGATATTGCATTAGATGAATTGAAAAAGACAATGTCGATGGTTGATTTATTGATTATCAACGATGAAGAAGCACGTCAATTGTCAGGTGAAAGTTCTTTAGTGAAAGCATCAAAGGTGATTCGTGCAAATGGACCAAAATATTTGATTATCAAAAAAGGAGAGCATGGAGCATTATTATTCCACGGAGATAAAATATTCTTTGCACCAGCATTGCCTTTAGAAGAAGTATTTGATCCAACTGGAGCAGGAGATACATTCGCAGGTGGATTTATGGGGTATTTAGCAAGTACTGGAGATATCTCTTTTGAGAATATGAAACGTGCAATTATTGCTGGATCAGCATTAGCTTCTTTCTGTGTAGAGAAATTTGGAACTCAAAAATTAGTAGAAATTACACAAGATAACTTAGATGCTCGTATTCAAGAGTTTGTAGCGTTGTCTAATTATGATATGGTTTATCAAACAAATTAATTATAAATGTACTTAACTTTCTCCCTTGAGGGAGGAATGAGGAGGGTGACTTTCATGCTCCTATACCCTAACAACATGCAATGATGGAAAAAAAAGAATTTATCGATCGTCTGAAAGTATTGACAGCTAATGAAGACGTTTTTGCTGTATCCCGTAATGTAAATGAATTACGTGGTCAATTTGAAGATTTTTGTATTGAACAAGATCGTTTGAAACAAGTTGCTTTACTAGAAGCGCAAGAACGTGGGGAAACGGTCGATTTTACTAATGAACCAGATCCATTAAAAGAAGAATTCTATGCCGTTTTTGGAGAATATAGAGATCGTAGAAACAAACTTTCTTCAGAGAAAAAGTTAGAGGAAGAATCAAACTTGCGCAAGAAAAAAAGCCTAATCGACCGATTAAAAACATTGATTGAGTCAGAAGAAAATATTGGAGTAGCAGTTGAAACGTACAAAGAAATTCATGAATCTTGGAAAACAGTTGGTGATATTCCACGTGAAAAAAGACAGGACATTCAATCGGAGTATTCTAAATTATTAGAATCATTTTTCTTTAATTTGAAAATTTATCGTGAGTTGAAAGACCATGATTTGAAACGTAATTTTCAATTGAAAAAGGAAATTATCACTAAAATCGAAGCATTATTAGCGAATGATATTATCCGTGAACTAGAAGCGCAAATCAAATTATTACAAAACGAATTTGATTCGCTAGGACCAGTTCCAAAAGAAGAATGGGAAGTTTTAAAAAATGAGTATTGGACCGGAGTTAAAGCTGTTTATCAAAAAATTACGGACTTCTACGAAGGGAAACGCGAAGAACAAAAACAAAATATTGAGCGCAAACAAGTATTATTAGAACAGGTCAAAGCTTTTGTTGCGATGATCGGAGGAATAAATGATGCAAAAGGGTGGGAAGCTGCAACAGAAACTTTGTTGAATATTCAAAACGAATGGAAAACAATTGGTCAAGGACCACGTAAAGAAAACGAAGAGCTTTGGTCAGCTTTACGTTCGGAATGTGATGTGTTTTTTGCAGCTAAAAAAGCGTTTTACCAAGTAATTAAGGACAAGTTTGAAGTCGTTGTAAAACAAAAATCATCCTTGATTGAACAAGTAAAAGCCTTGAAAGATTCTACCGATTGGAAAACCACTTCTGAAAAAATCATTCGTTTACAACAATCTTGGAAAAATTTAGGAAGTGCTGGTCAAAAAAACGAACAAAAATTATGGAAAGATTTCCGTTCTGCTTGTGATGCTTTTTTTGAAAATAAAAAGCAATTTTTCGCGAAAGAAGATGAGGACAACACTGTTAATTTAGAAGCTAAAAAAGTATTGATAACAGAAATTGAGTCCTATGTCGTTGGAGAAGATGTACAACAAGTCATTACAGATTTAAAAGAGTTTTCAAATCGTTTCAACGCGATTGGCAAAGTTCCTTTCAAAGATAAAGATTTAGTATATCAATCGTTTAAAAATGTATTGGATATACATTATAAGAAAATCAAGTTGGAGGGTGCTGAAAAAGAAAAAGTGATGTTTCAAGCACATTTAGACACGTTAAAATCAAATCCAAATGCTGCTAAATTAATTGACAAAGAGCGTCGTGATTTAGAAATGATGATTGCAAAACAACAACAAGATATTAATCAGTTAGAAAATAATCTTGGATTTGTTTCTAGATCCAAAGCAGGTGATGCGCTTCGTAAAGATGTGGAGCATAAAGTAAATGTTGCTAAAGATCGTATCAAAGAATATAAAACGAAGATAAAACTACTTTCTACGAATGAATAAATCAGTAAATATTCTGTTGATTTTACTCTTAATTCCTGTTTTTGGATTAAGTATTTTTGTTGGATTCGACTTACCTATAGAGTTCTTAAAAACAAGTGGAAAAAATTTACCATACCAACATGTGATTTTTATCACATTTGGAATTTTTATATTTCTTTTAGGTGTGCGTAGATCTATGCAACGTTGGGTGGGAATCAAGATGGTAAACAGCTTAGAGAAATATCAATGGAATGAAGAGATTGATGCCAAACGAAAATCTCAGATTAATATGTATTTGATGATTGAAGGGGTAATGCATATTTTAGTTGCTTTTGCCTTGGTTGCATTATCTCAAAAAGCGCTTGTTATTGCGACTGTATTTTTTGCTCTAGGATTAGACCATTTGATTTTTTGTTTATTTGGAAATATCAAAAAAGTTTGGAGAGTAGGAGTAACCAATAAAGCAATTGTTGTAGCAGAACGCGATTTTAAAGTGATTTATTTCTCTGGTTTACGACGCGTGACGGTACACCAACAGACTTTGTTTTTCGATTATATCAAAGAATTGCAATTGGCCATTTCAATTGATTCTATTTCTCCAGAAAATCGAGCTGCATTTAGAAATGTTCTAGCAGAAAAATTGAATAGAGACAAAGTTCATTTCTCAGAAACTTTTAAAGAGTTTTGATTTAAAAAAAGAATTAAAAAAGCGAGAAAATTTTCTCGCTTTTTTTGTGACCCCGGAGGGTCCCGAAAGCTTTAGGGACTAACCCCATGATTTGTAGCCCTGAAGGGATTCTAACCCCCAACCGCTGGAGCCGAAATCCAGTGCTCTATACAATTGAGCTACAGAGCTGTCTTAATTGATTATTCCAACAACAAAGGTAAATAAATTACTTAAAATAGTGCTATGCAGAAAATTTAAAATAAATTTGATACGCATTCGTTTGTCAATTAATCTGAACATAAATTATGAAGACTTTTTTAGTATTGATCTTTTTACTTTCAGCACATTTACTTTCAGCACAAGTTGCTACTGGGCAATGGCGTTTACATGTGAATGCAGTGAAAGCTCAAGATGTATGTTTTGGAAATAATAAAGTTTTAGCTGCTTTTGAAAATGGAGTTTTGGAATATGATGTTGAACATCATGAAAAAACAGAATGGAATAAAGTAAATCATCTATCTGAAGTATTAGTTTCCTGTGTGGTATTTGATACTGCTTCAAATTCCTTTTGGATAGGATATGAGAATGGTAATATGGATAAATTAGATGGTTCAACGGTATATAATTTACCAGCTTTAAAATTATCAAGCATTTCTGGAGATAAAAAAATCATCAAATTTATTTCGAAGGGAAAATACCTATATGCCGCAACTCGTTTTGGAATAATGAAGATAGATCCTGTGCGAATGGAGGTGTTGGATACGTATTATCCACCATTAAATGGTAGAAATTTAAATGATTTTTCGCTTCATAAAGATTCAATTTATGTACTAAGTGATACGAATTTATTTGTTATTTCTTCCAAAAATCCATTGATAGCTAATCCGCTAAATTGGAAAGTAGATCAACGAGTTAGAAAACGCAATAAAACAATTTTCACCACACTACTTTCCTATGGAGATGACTTGTTGTTAGCAACTGTACATCCTGATTTTGGGAAAGACTCCATTTTTAAACTAGATAATTCAAAATTACATGAATTAAATTCTTCCTTGTTTCAAAGTGAAATAGAGTTTATTGCTTTACAAACTCAAAATAATCAATTGTTTATTTCGACTTACAATAATGTTTTTTTCTTTGACAAAAATTTAAATCGAAAAGAGATATTGTATCAATATTCGTATTATCAACATCCTCGCCCAATGAAGATAGTTGCTGGTAGTGGTGCTTTTTGGATTGCCGATAACGACAATGGTCTAGTTCAATGGGGAGATAATTACCATAACAACCCTATTTCGATGGTAGGACCTCCTAAAAAAAGCTTTTTTACTGCTGATAGTCAACAAGGAAAAATGGCGTTTTCAGGAGGGATTTTACAAAAGGCTTCAGTCGCTTTCAATTCTAGTGGAGCTTATATTCTCAACGATGACAAATGGTCATTATTTGATCGTGCAAACCAAAATAAATGGTTAAAAAAAAATATATGGGATGTTTCATCAGTCGCGATAAATCCATTAAATACCGATCAAATTGCTTTTGGGTCATTTTCCGAGGTTCCACTTTCGGTGATGAATTTTGGTCAGCAAATTGACACTATTTATGACTATACAAATTCACCTCTACAAAAATTTGCACTTGGAAATAATGGATGGACTTGTGTCTCAGATGTAAAATATGATTTGAATGAAAATTTGTGGATGCTGAATGCTTTTACAGATACACCACTAAAAATGTTAAGTAAAACCGGTAAGTGGTATACTTTTGAAACAGGTGGCTCCACGAAAAATGTTTTTAATCGAAAATTATTAATTGATAAAAATAATATTAAATGGTTTACCGTTTTTGGAACTGGACTTATAGGATTTTCAGACGGTGGAACACTCGATGATCCTTCAGATGATATTTACCGGGTGGTTAATGATGGATTGACAAGTGGCGCGCTACCCTCTAAAGAGGTAACAGCCTTAGCCATGGACTTTAATAATCAATTATGGATTGGTACGGACAATGGATTTTGCATTTTGTATAACGCAGGTTCTATTCTTTCGAAAGAATCAACTTCTTTTGCAGCTCAGCGCATCAAAATGCGTTTTGAAGGAAATGTAGAATACATGTTGGGAAAAACGTATATCACTGACATTGAAGTGGATGGAGGAAATCGTAAATGGATTGCGACTGCGACTGCGGGATTGTTTTTACTTTCTCCTGATGGCTCTGAAATTATTGCAAGTTATTCGAAGGAAAACAGTCCTTTAATCTCTAATACTATTTTGGACATAAAATTAAATCAACAAACAGGGGAATTATTCATAATTACAGAAGAAGGGTTAGTCTCTTTTAGAACGGATGCATCTCAAGGTGATGATACGTATGAAAATACACTTGTTTTTCCAAATCCATTGAAACCTGATCATATTTACGGAGTTACTATTCAAGGAATTGCCTATGATTCAGACGTCCGTTTTACGGATGCCGGAGGTAACTTAGTTTATAAAACAACTTCTAATGGAGGAACCGCACATTGGGATGGAAAGACTTTGAGTGGTGAACGTATAAAAGCTGGAGTTTATTATATCTGGACTGCTCCAAACGATGGAGAGGGAAGAAAAGTCGGCGAATTTGTGGTAATTAATTAATAAAATGAAAAAAACTGCAAGAGGAATAGTAATCCAACGTTTTTCCTATTCTGAAACAAGTCTCATCGTCCACTGTTTCACAGAAAACGAAGGACTTAAATCTTTTTTATTTCAAGGGGCGAAGAAAAAAAAAGGAGTTGTATTATTACCCTTGTCTCCCATCGAATTTTCCTATTACCAAAAAGACGAAAGTCAACTTGCTAAAATGACAGACGCTACCTTATATCAATCTTTTGCTAGTATACCGTTTGACCCAGTAAAATCTACAGTTGTTTTTTTTCAAGTCGAAATTCTAGCAAACGTATTGCATGAAGGGGTAGTAGATAAACATCTTTATGATTTTTTAGTGGAAGAATTAGCTTGGTTAGATGAACACAATACCTTAGCGAATTACCCGTTATATTGGTTATTAGAAGTTTCGCAACAGTTAGGGTTTTACCCCCTAAAATCAGAAGAACATACCCCTTATTTTGATTTAGAAAATGGAGAGTTTTTACCCTATGCACCTGCAAATTTCACTTATAAATCAGGAATTGAAGTTGATATTCTAGGTTCTTTATTGTCACAAACGAAAGAAGTTGTATTGCATTTTCACATTCCAAAAGACCTTCGTAAACAAGTCTTACAATTGCTTTTGGTCTATTTCAAGCACCACATCCCTAATTTCAATCCCACAAATTCCTTGGAAGTGATTGAAAGTATTTGGGAATAGATTTCTTATATTTGCATATCAAAAAATCAATCATGTCAGATAATTCTCGTATTTCTACTAGCAAAGCACCAAAACCAGTAGGTTTGTACCCTCACGCAAGACGCGTAGGTAATTTATTGTTTTTATCAGGAGTTGGACCACGTACTGCTGGTTCAGATGCTACAGATTCTGAGGTTCCAGGGTTGAAATTAGATAAAAACGGAAACTTTTTGGAGTTTGATTTTGAAGCACAATGTAGAAGTGTCTTTGACAACGTTCGTGTGATATTAGAAGAATCAGGTTCTAGCTGGGAAAATTTAGTAGACGTTACGGTTTTCTTAGTTAATATGAAACGTGATTTCCATACCTATAACCGTTTATATGCAGAATACTTCAAGGATAATTTACCTTGTCGTACTACCTGTGAAATCAATTCATTGCCAACGCCAATCGCCATTGAATTGAAATGTATTGCAACTATTGATTAATTCTATATTTATATGTTTGGTTTTGTAATTCGCTGTATTCTTTCAGCATTTTCATTGTTTTTATTAGTTTACTCTTTTGCTACAGGTCATTGGGGATGGGGGATAGTAATGATTTTTGTGTCGGCGATAATCATTTTATCGTTTTTCCGAAATCAGTACATGATTTTAGCCTTAAACCAAATGCGTGTTGGAAACCATGAAAAAGCACATGGGTATTTAAATAAAATTTCTCGTCCTGATTTATTACCTAAAAAGCAACATGCTTATGTGTTGTACTTAAAAGCAATGTTAGGTACACAAGAATTAGGTTTTGCAAAAACAGAACAAATGTTGCGTCAAGCAATACAAATGGGATTGAGAACAAAACAAGACAATGCGGTTGCTCGTTTACATTTATCTGGTATTTGTGCTCAAACTGGTAGAAAGCAAGAAGCGACTACTTTGTTGAACGAAGCGAAGAAAATGGATGAGAATGGAATTTTAAAAGACCAAATCGCGATGATGAAAGGTCAACTTTCTTCCGCTGTTCCTTCTAAAAATCAAATGCGTATGGCTCAGATGACTAAAGGTCGTCAGAAAATGCCACGTGCTAAGAAATAAGCGGTGTCGATAGCTACCAAACTTTTTACCCAACCTTGGGAAGAATATGAACTCTTAGATGCTGGTGGAGGGAAAAAATTAGAACGTTTTGGTTCTGTAACAACCATCCGACCAGAATTACAAGCCTACTTCAAGTCTGATACTACCTTTGTTGAATGGGAGAAAAAAGCGGATTGCGCGTTTATTGAAAAATCAACGACTAAAGGTTTATGGAAGCGTAGAAATACCCTTCAAAACGACTCTTGGAACATTGCATACAAAGATTTGCAATTCAAATTAGAACTGACTTCCTTCAAACATGTAGGTATTTTTCCAGAACAAGTGGTCAATTGGGATTTTCTATCCTCCAATTTAGACGCATCTAAGACCTTTTTAAATCTTTTTGCATATACTGGCATCGCTTCAGTAGTTGCGCGAAATACAGGCGCATCTGTGACACATGTAGATTCCGTCAAACAATTAATCAATTGGGCGAAGGAAAACATGGAGCTCAACCACCTTTCAGACATTCGTTGGATTCATGAAGACGCCCTAACTTTTGCACAAAAAGAAGTCAAACGTGGGAAAAAATACGATGTGATTTTGATGGATCCACCTGCTTTTGGATTTGGAGCAAAAGGTGAAAAATGGATTCTCGAACAAAAATTACCAGCCTTATTGGAAACGGCTTATCAACTACTTTCAGACAAAGGAACCTTGATTTTAAACACCTATTCTCCTAAAATTACCTTACAAGATGTGGTTCGTGAAACATCTAAGTTTTTCGACAAGCGAAACATAGAAGCAAATGAATTGTGGGGAAAAACAAAACTTGGAAAAGAGTTGTTTTATGGGAATTTGATAAGGGTGAATAAAGGGTAACGTCACTTCGTCACTCGTCACTCTTATCTCGAGTAGTATCGGTACCCTGAACTTCCCAATACCATTCCCCATACATACAGCCATTCTGGAAATACAATCCAAATCGACAAGCCTAATAATAGCGCAATTACTCCAACAATCATTAAAAATACTTTTACATGTTCGTGCCATAAAGCATCGATAGGTGTTGTTTCAAAAGCCTTTGGCACTAAAAATGAAATTTTGTATTGCATATAACCTCCAACTACAAGTAACGGAAGCAATAATACCATTTGTGGCAATCCAATATCTTTCATTAGTAGGAAACGAAGAATTTCTTTAGAAATAATTACTTTAGGACTAATGTTTAGAATCAGAAAATAAACTAAATAAAAAGTGAGAAAATACCCTAACAGAATTAGAAAGATGTGTTTCCAAGGGTAGTTTGATGTTTGTTGATGGGTATGTATTGCTTTTGTTTTTACAAACGTAAATACCGTCGAAACTCCTACATCCAATATGTAAAAAAACAAGATGAACAACATATTCCATCCCCAAAAATAGTAACCGACAATGGGAATGGCTAAATCCCCTATAAGTTGTGTTATTTTAGTTTGTTGATTCATCTTAGTTTATTTGCTTCAATACGTGATATTTCAAAGTTCGGATTATACTTTAATGCAGATGAAAAGGCTTTTAACGCTTCCGATTTTCTTCCCAAAGAAGCATAACATAAACCTAAGTTGTGTAATCCTTTGACAAATTTCGGCTGTAAATCAATCGCGTTTCTATAGTAATAAATAGCACTATCTACTTGATTTTGTTCGAATTGCTTGATGTATCCTTGGTTAAACAATGCTAAATAGAATTTTTGATCTACTTGCAATAAATCTCGATAGGCTTTTAAAGCTTCATCAAATTTAAGTTGTTGTTGCAAGCTATAAGCAATTCCATAAAGTGCATCTGTCGATTTTGGACGTAAAGTCGCTGCGGTACGGAAATATTCAACTGCCAACGGATCATTATCTTCAGAGTATAAATAACCTAAATATAAATATCCTTCAAAAAATTTAGTATCTTGTTGAATTGCTGTTTCATAGGATGATTTAGCCAGTTTACGGTTGCCTAATGTTAAGTAATTAGTTCCTTTCAAAATATACGCATCACGGTATTTCTTATCGATACGTAAGGCTTCGTTGATGTACTGAAACGATTTCTCATAATCTCCTTGTTGAGTATAAGAGGAAGCTAAACTCACATAGATTTTTTTATTTCCAGGTTGGCGCTTGATGAGGTATAAGAAATGTTGTTTTGCATTTTCGATATCCACTTGCGTACGTTCAGCGCGATTATTCAAAGCATTTGCATACAAAAAACGCGCCTCTAAATTGTTAGAATCCAAACGGTAGGCTTTTGCACCATCGCTTAATGCATCGTAAAACTTGTATGATTCTAAGTACTTATTTCCTCGTTTAATTAAGAGTTCTACATTGTTTGGATCTAATTTTAATAAACTATCTAAATTTTCTTTTTTGGAAGCAGTAGTTAGTTTGTTTGTTGATTTTTCACCACAACCGACCAATAGGAAGATAGCTAAAATCGAAATGCTAAGGAATAAAAATTTGAACATAAAAGCTTTTTAAAACTGTAAAATATAATTAGATTTTTTTTCTTTCCCTACGGTTGTGTTCGGACCATGGCCACAATAAATAACGGTTTCTTCAGGCAACGTGAAAAAACGTTGGTTGATTGTTTTCTTTAATACTTCGATATCTCCTCCAGGAAGGTCTACACGACCAAAACTTCCTTGAAAAAGAATGTCACCAGAAATTACTAATGAATCTTTTGCGGCATAAAATGCGACATGTCCCGGCGCATGTCCAGGTCCGAAAATCACTTCCAATTCAATTTCGCCAAATTTCAAGATTTGTTTGTCTTCTAAAAATTGTGTTGGTTGAGGAGATGGTTCAAATCCTTCGATGCCATACACTTGAGCGGAGCGTTCGGCTGCAGCAAGCACAGGTAAGTCTAGCTTATGCATGTAATAATCAACGGGATATGTTCGAAGTACGTATGCATTCCCTAATACATGGTCAATGTGACAATGGGTGCTTAATAAGGCTTTTACTTCCAGGTTGTTGTCAGAAATATAGGTTGAAAGAACTTGTTTTTCTGTAGAAGTCAAGCAACCTGGATCAATAATTACTGCTGATTTATCCGGAGCAGAAACCACATAAGAATTTTCTTGAAATGGGTTAAAGGTAAATTTTTGAATATGTAAGGCCATCTTGTTTTTTTCACAAAAATACATAATTCGTGCTTTCTTTTTTTTATTACTTCCCGTTGATTACATAGATTTTATACATTTGTAGTAACTCAAAAAAATTCCTATGAAATTTTTAGTTTTTCTATCACTAGTTTTTCTTACAATGAGCTGTGCTATTCGTCAGCCATTCACAGCAGATATAAAAAAAGAATACGATTTGAATACTCCAGATGCAATGAAAAAAGTACAGTTTTACACCTCCTCTGCGATTGTGTTAGAGCGCGTGGTGACAAATGGAGGAAAGGCTAAAACAGATGATGGAACTTTAGTTACTTCTAAAAGTAAAGAAGAAAATAGAATCATAATTCCAACGTTGACAAAATGTATATTTGAAAGTTATGATGCAACTGGAGATATTAATGTTCGTTTTGAAACAGGATCAGGAAGAATTATCAAATTTGGAATACGAGATACTCAGTTAAATGGTCGCTACTACTTCGTTGCTAAATGGGAATATGATAAAGGTGCGGAGGTCTCCTATGGAAATGAGATATACTATGCAACGTCAAATTCTTCAAATGCTTGTTTGTTAGTGTCCATCAAAAAATTACAAAAAACAAGAAGAAGAGATCGTGTTGTTAAAGGAATGAAAGTGTAATCTTTATTCGTCACTCGTCACTCGTCACTCAACTATGGATTATAACGTTATAAAAGCACTTCATATAATATTTGTTGTAAGCTGGTTCGCTGGTTTGTTCTACATGGTTCGTTTATTTATATACCATACTGAAACGAAAGAAAAGTCTGAATTGGAAGCGAAAATACTCGGGGATCAATATAAAATCATGGAGAAAAAATTATGGTTTATAATTACCACTCCTGCGATGATATTGACTGTGCTCTTTGGAATCTGGATGTTATTCAAAAACGAGTATTTGTTGACACAGCCTTGGATGCATATTAAATTGACTTTCGTAATCTTGTTATTAGTGTATCACTTTATGTGTCAACGAATCATGAATCAATTGAAACGCGATGAGATTCGTTGGACATCCACAAAATTGAGACTTTGGAATGAATTAGCAACCTTATTTTTAGTAGCCATTGTATTTTTAGTTGAATTACAAACTACCCTTGATTGGGTGAAAGGTACCATCGGATTTTTTCTAGTTGGAATTATACTGATGATAGCGGTGAAAATCTACAAACATTTTCGTCAAAAAAATAAATAAAGCATTATGGAATATACTAATTTATTGACACATCAAAACGAATCCATTCTTTGGATTACGATTAATCGTCCTGCGCAGTTAAATGCATTAAACAAACAGACAATTCAAGAATTACATGACGTAATTAAAGCTGCGAATTCAGATTCTACCGTTCGGGTTATCGCATTAACTGGTGCTGGAGAAAAGGCGTTTGTTGCAGGTGCAGATATTAAAGAATTTGCTGATTTTTCGCCAGAAGAAGGAAAAAATTTAGCTAAAGAAGGTCAAGAAACGTTATTTGATTTGATTGAAAATAGTTGTAAACCTGTAATTGCTGCAGTTAATGGTTTTGCGTTAGGTGGTGGTTTGGAATTGGCAATGGCTTCTCATATTCGTGTGGCGTCAGAAAATGCCAAAATGGGTTTGCCTGAGGTAAGTTTAGGCGTAATCCCTGGTTATGGAGGAACGCAACGTTTAAGTCAATTAGTAGGTAAAGGAAAAGCTAACGAAATGATTTTTACTGCTGGAATGATTACAGCTTCAGAGTCCTTATCTTGGGGATTAGTAAATGCTATAACAACACAAGAAGAATTAGTAGCAACTGTGGAAAAAATCGCGTTTAAAATCGCTCAGAATTCTCCTCTAGCGATTTCTAGTGCAATTCGTGCGGTAAATGCTAGTACGACAGCTAATGCAAATGGATTTTCCATTGAAATTGAAGAATTTGGAAATTGCTTTGGCACCAAAGATTTCGTAGAAGGAACAACTGCATTTTTAGAAAAAAGAAAACCTACTTTTACCAACTAGTTTGAATCCTCTTAAGAAATTACTTTCTCAGTCTGCTATTTATGGGTTGTCCAGTATTGTTGGTCGACTTTTGAATTATTTATTGGTTCCGCTCTATACTGCAGCGTTTGCCAATCCCTCAGATTATGGAGTGGTTTCTGAATTATATGCTTATGTAGCATTTTTAGTAGTGCTACTAACTTTCGGCATGGAAACCTCTTTTTTTCGATTTATTCAATTGAAAGAGGATAAGGAAGAGGTTTTTCAAAATAGTTTTTTGACGGTTATTGGGATAAACGTATTGTTTTTCTTAGTGAGTTTGTTTTTTAATCAAAATATTGCAAATTTCTTATTATATCCTGATCATAATGAGTATGTAGTTTTATTGATTGCGGTGGTCTGTATTGATGCTATTTCGAGTTTACCCTTAGCAAAGTTGCGAGCAGAAGAACAAGCTAAAAAATTCGTTGGTATCCAATTAGCATCTATTTTTGTGAATATTGCTTTGAATTTGGTGTTAATGCTCCTCATTTTTGATAAGTCTCGTCCTGAACAAGGAGTTTTATATATCTTATTAGCAAACTTGGTTTCTTCTCTTGTAAAACCCTTATTGTTATATAAACATTTTCTTCATTTGCGTTTCAAATTTAATCCTGAATTAGCAAAAGAAATGGTGGTATATGCCTTACCATTGGTTTTTGGAGGATTTGCAGGAATTATTAATGAAACGTTAGATAGAGCATTATTGAAACGTTTATTGTTTGAGTCAGGCCAAACCCTTGATTATGCGAAAGCTCAAGTTGGTATTTACAGCGCGGTATATAAGCTAGCAATGCTTGTTTCTATTTTATTACAAGCCTATCGTTATGCTGCTGAGCCGTTCTTTTTCTCTCAAATGAAAAATCAAGACAAAGACAAGATTTACAGTAAAGTGATGAATTACTTTGTAGCTACAGTTTGTCTAGTCTTTTTAGTGGTGACCTTAAACATTGATGTTTTCAAACATTTTATTCGTAATGAGAGTTACTGGGTTGGCTTAGGAGTTGTTCCCATTTTATTACTTGCTAATGTGTTTTTAGGAATTTATTACAATCAAAGTATATGGTATAAACTTTCCGGTCAAACTAAATTTGGCGCATACATTGCCATCGGTGGGGCTACATTAACTGTTGTTTTAAATGTCCTCTTTATTCCTGTTTATGGGTATTGGGCATGTGCATGGGCGACCTTAATTGTTTATGCTGCACAAATGATAGCTTCGTACTATTTAGGGCAAAAGTTTTATCCTATCAACTATAACTTACGCAAGTTTTTCTTTTACATGGGATTGAGTTTGATCTTTTTCTTTTTATGCTATGGAATGGATATTCAAACAATTTGGCTGAAATTTATTGTACATAATCTTTTTATTCTAGCATTCGTCGGTTTAGCATGGAAATTAGAAAAACCATTCGCTAAAAGCAAGTAAATTCATAATTGAAATGTCAATACGATTTACTACGTATTAATTTACAATACCCTCTTTCGATTTTAAAAATTTTCTTATATTGTAAATATGTTTAACATTTATATACGATTGCTATGAACAGATTTCACAAAGATTGGACAGAAATTAAGACAAACGATAGCTGGGCCATATTTAAAATAATGTCAGAATTTGTTGAAGGATATGAACGAATGTCTAAAATCGGACCATGTATTTCCATCTTTGGATCAGCTCGAACCAAACCAGATAATAAGTACTATCAATTAGGTGTTGAAGTTGCGCGTAAATTCGCTGAAAATGGATACGGTATTATCACTGGTGGAGGACCAGGGATTATGGAAGCTGGAAATAAAGGAGCGCAAGAAGGCAATGGAAAATCAGTTGGTTTAAATATAGACCTACCTTTTGAGCAAAATCATAATCCATACATTGATCAAGAGCATAACTTAGAATTTGATTATTTCTTTGTGCGAAAAGTCATTTTTGTAAAATATGCACAAGGTTTTGTCATTTTACCTGGCGGTTTAGGAACTATCGATGAATTATTTGAAGCTTTAACCTTGATTCAAACAAAGAAAATTTCGCGTCGTCCAGTGGTATTAATTGGTCACAAGTATTGGGATGGATTAATAGAATGGATTAAAGAAGCAATGCTTGAGCAAGAACATAATATTTCGCCAGAAGATTTAGATTTATTTAAAGTTGTTGATACAGCAGATGAAGCCGTAACTTATGTTGACGACTTCTTTAAAAATCATGATTTGAAACCAAATTTTTAAATAATATTATTGAGGCGAATCCTTATTTTAAATACTCAAAACAAGGTTTACGTTTATTGAAAAGGCACTCCGAATAATATTCTGAAGTGCCTTTTTAAATTTATATAAACTACAAAGTTGAGAAACTGATTCGTTTAATTACAAAAATCCTAATTCTAATTTTGCTTCTTCGCTCATCATGTCTTTGTCCCACGTTGGTTCAAAAACGATATTTACTTTACACGATTTTACCCCTTCCACAGAAGCTACTTTTTCTTCCACTTCCTTAGGCATCGTTTCAGCAACCGGACAGTTTGGAGAAGTTAAGGTCATATCAATCTCCACCTCTTGTTCCGGAGAAATTTTCACTTCATAAATTAATCCTAATTCATATACATCCACAGGAATCTCAGGATCATATATGGTTTTTAGCATGTCGACTATTTTATTTTCTAATTCCATCCTCGTTTATTTTGTTGTTCCAAGTGCCACTAATGAGGCCATTTTCATTTTCTTCACCATACTCGCTAATCCATTCGAACGCGTAGGGGAAAGGTGTTCGTGTAAACCAATGCGGTCTATGAAAAACAATTCATTTTGTAAAATTTCTTCGGGTGTTTCATTGTCCATCACGCGAATCAATAACCCGATAATTCCTTTGGTAATAATCGCATCTGAATCCGCTGTAAAGTGCATTTTTCCGTCAATAAATTTCGCATCCAACCACACTTTTGATTGACACCCTTCGATGATGCGATCTTCGGTTTTTTTATCCTCTGCAATTTTCGGTAAATCTTTTCCCAATTCGATGAGGTACTCGTATTTCTCCATCCAATCGTCGTAAATAGCGAAATCTTCAATGACCTCTTCTTGTTTTTCCTGTAGTGTCATAATGAATTATTTAAGCATCGTAATGGCTTTTTCCAAAGCACTGATAAAGGTATCTATTTCTTGTTTGGTATTGTAAAAAGCAAAAGAAGCTCTTACTGTTCCTGGTATGCGATAAAAATCCATCAAGGGTTGCGTACAATGGTGACCTGTTCTTACTGCAATTCCTTGTTTGTCTAACAAGGTTCCTAAATCAAACGGGTGAATGCCGTCGATCACAAAGGAAACAACGCTCGTTTTCTTTTTAGATTCACCAACGATATGCAATCCTTCAAAGGTTAACAATAAATCATGCGCATAATCTGCCAATTCTAATTCGTGACGTTCGATGTCTTCGATGTTAAACTGACTCAAATACTCAATGGCTTTACCTAAGCAAATCGCACCTGCAATGTGTGGTGTTCCTGCTTCAAATTTGAAAGGCAATTCGTTATACGTCGTTTTTTCAAACGTTACCTTCGCAATCATATCTCCACCGCCTTGGTATGGAGGCATTTTATTTAAAATTGCTTCTTTTCCGTAAAGCACCCCAATACCGGTTGGACCAAAAACTTTGTGTCCTGAAAATGCAAAGAAATCACAGTCTAATTCTTGTACATCAATTTTGGTATGTTGTATGCTTTGTGCACCATCGATTAACACTTTCGCGCCAACAGCATGTGCACTTGCGATCATTTTTTTTATGGGATTGATTGTCCCTAAAGTATTGGAAATGTGTGTAATAGATACCAATTTTGTTTTTGAAGAAAGTAGTTTTTCGTATTCATCAAACAATAAATCTCCTTTTTTGCTGATTGGAATTACTTTCAGTACACAGCCTACACGTTCACATAGCATTTGCCAAGGAACGATGTTAGAGTGATGCTCCATGTGTGAAATAATGATTTCATCTCCGGCTTGTAATAAGGCTCCAAAGGAATTTGCCACCAAGTTGATGCTATCTGTTGTTCCTTTGGTAAATATGATTTCATGCGTGTGTTTTGCATGAATATACTGCGCGATGGTTGCGCGAGCAGCTTCGTATTCGTTGGTTGCTTTTTGACTTAAATGATGAACCCCACGGTGAATATTCGCATTGTTTTTCGTGTAATACAAATTAATCGCATCAATCACAGATTGTGGTTTTTGGGAAGTTGCTCCATTGTCGAAATAGATCAAATTTTTTCCATAAACCGTTTGACGTAATGCAGGAAAATCTTCTCTAACTTCTCTACTGTTTAATTTTCTTTTAGGATTTGTTTCCATAATTCAAAATTGAGTTCTTTTAAGTTAGTTATTTTTTTTCAACCACATTAAAAATTCGCGATTTCCATCTCCACCTAATAGGGGAGAATCCATGCTATCTTGGTACGTGAAATTGCTGCGTAAAGCATATTCTTTCACTTTTTCTAAAATCTCTGGGTATAATTGTTGATTCTTGACAATTCCTTTCTTGGAAATATTCTCTTTTCCTGCCTCAAATTGTGGTTTAACTAATGCGATTATATCTCCACCAAGTTCAATAAAGGAGTGTAAAAATGGAAATATTTTTTCCAAAGAAATAAAAGAAACATCGATGACGATTAGTCCTACCTTTTCAGGGATTTTATGCGTGGATAATTCTTTCGCATGCGTTTGTTGTAAATCGATTACCTTCGAGTTGGACTTAACACGTTCATGTAATTGATTAGTACCTACATCGACGCAATATACTTTTGCAATGTCTTTACTTAAAAGAACTTCCGTAAATCCTCCGGTAGAAGCACCTAAATCCATTGCTATTTTACCTGCAATAGGAATATTCCAAGTCTCCACCGCTTTTAATAATTTTAAGGCACCTCTGGAAACCCAAGGTAGTTCTTCTTCAATTAATTCTATAACAGCATCTTCGTTGAATTTTTTTCCTGGTTTATTAATCAATTTACCATTGACTTTTACACCAGATTCTTCAATCATTTTTTCTGCTCGTACGCGTGTAGATATTAATCCACGACTTACTAATATTTTATCTAAACGCTCTTCCATGCAATAGATTAGTCTTTTGTTACTCCTAATTTATTGTTTACTAGAGTGGTTACTTTCTCTTTTACTGCTTCTGAAGTAAATTTGTCTAATACATCTCCAATAAAACCATGTAAAAGTAAACTTTTAGCTGATTTTTCAGAAATTCCTCTCGCTTTCAAGTAGAATATTGCTTCTTCATCGATTTGTCCCGTTGTAGATCCGTGCGAACATTTTACATCATCCGCATAAATTTCTAACTCTGGTTTAGAATTCATGGAAGCGTTATCACTCAAAAGCACATTCGCATTCGATTGAAAGGCATTAATTTTTTGTGCATCTTGACGTACATAGACTTTCCCATTAAAAACACCTGTCGAAGCATCATCCAATACTCCTTTGTATAATTCGTTTGAAATACAATGTGCTACTTTGTGATCTACGGTCGTATGGTTGTCTACAACTTGTTTACCGTTCAATAAATACGTTCCAAAAAGATTTGTTTCTGCATTTTCACCGATTACATGAACATTCACATTGTTACGTACAATCGAACCAGAAAACGTCGAAGTTGTCAAGGTAAACGTTGAATCACGTTCTTGAATTACTTGTTCCGTACTGATTTGGAAATCACTTTCATCTTCCGATTGAATTTTATCGATCAACAACTTAGCATTTTGTTCTAGATGAATTTCACTGATTGCGTTGGTAAAGTTTTGGGAAGAATGTTCTCCGTAATAACTAAACGTAATGTGTGCTTGCGAATTTTCGTGTGCATGGATAATGTTACGCGTGCTTGCAATGTTGTTCGAACCTGTTGTCAAATGAATGACTTGAATAGTTTGATTGACTACAACATTTTTGGAGATACTAATAGCAACTCCATCTGTCGCATAATATGTATTGATAGCATGGAAAATTTCCCCTTCTACAGCAATGTTTTTGGTAGAATTTTCAGCAATCCATTCCGGAGAAACTTGACTTAATGGACTAATTTGGATTCCTGTCTCTGGAATAATTTCAGACAATGTTTCTGAGTAAAATCCATTCACAAATACCAAAACAGATCCCGTTAATCCTTCGATTTTATAGTTTTCAATAGAACGGATTTCGTTGGAAGGTTGTATCGAAAAATGTGCGTTTGCAATGCGGGCAGTACGTGTGTATTTCCAAGCTTCTGTGCGGGTTGTTGGGAATACATTTTCAGAAAGTGTCGCAAAAGCAAGTGTACGTTGAGCTTCAGGAATTACCAATTTAATTCCTTCTAAAGCTATTCGTTCGTGAAATTTAGTGATTTGATCCATGTTCAAATTCGATGTAAATTCAATTATTCATTTTAATATCCTGCAGGCTGAGGTTCTCGAAGCCTGAGCCTCTATTTGTCAGACTGAGCTAGTCCAAGTCTGCAAATTCAGCTTTAATCCAATCGTACCCTTTTTCTTCCAGTTCCAAAGCCAATTCTTTCGGACCAGTTTTTACGATTCTTCCGTTGTATAATACATGGACAAAATCAGGAACGATATAGTCTAACAAACGTTGGTAGTGCGTAATTACGATGGTAGCATTTTCGCTTGTTTTTAAGGTGTTTACACCATTCGCTACGATACGTAAAGCATCGATGTCAAGTCCTGAATCTGTCTCATCTAAGATGGATAATTTAGGTTGTAACATCGCCATTTGAAAGATCTCGTTGCGTTTTTTCTCACCTCCAGAAAATCCTTCATTCACAGAACGAGAAGCCAATTTTGCGTCCAATTCAACGATTTTGGATTTCTCGCGTACCATCTGCATAAAATCTTTTGCAGAAATTTGCGCTTCTCCTTTATACTCTCTGATTTCATTCAATGCAGTACGTAAGAAGTTAACATTAGAAACACCAGGAATTTCAACAGGATATTGGAATGCTAAAAACAACCCTTCACGCGCACGATCTTCCGTAGATAACTCCAATAAATCTTTACCGTCAAAATCTACAGTTCCTCCTGTAATTTCATATTCTTCACGACCTGCAAGGACAGAAGCCAAGGTGCTTTTTCCAGCGCCATTAGGACCCATAATTGCATGTACCTCACCAGCTTTAACCTCTAAATTTAATCCTTTTAGAATTTCTTTTCCTTCGATGGAAGCGTGTAAATCGTTTATTTTAATCATCTCTAATATTTTTTTATTTTTTTGTATCGTTCCTCTTTGTCGCGACAAAGAGTTGATTCGTCTCTCTGAGCGAAGTCGAAGAGCTATCCTACCGACCCTTCTAGGCTTATTGCAAGCAACTTCTGCGCTTCCACAGCAAATTCCATCGGCAATTGGTTTAATACTTCTTTGCAATATCCATTCACAATCAAGCTAATCGCTTTTTCTTCACTGATACCTCGTTGCAAACAGTAAAAGATTTGATCTTCTCCGATTTTGGAAGTGGTTGCTTCGTGTTCAATTTTAGCCGTGCTGTTTTTACATTCAATGTATGGGAACGTATGTGCACCACATGTATCTCCCATCAATAAAGAATCACATTGGGAAAAATTACGTGCGTTTTGCGCTCCTTTGTGTATTTGTACTAAACCACGATATGAATTGTGCGATTTTCCAGCAGAAATTCCTTTAGAAATAATCGTACTTTTTGTGTTTTTTCCAAGGTGAATCATCTTTGTTCCAGTATCCGCCTGTTGGAAATTGTTTGTTACTGCAACAGAATAGAATTCACCAATCGAATGATCTCCTTTTAAGATGCAGGATGGATATTTCCATGTTACAGCAGAACCTGTTTCTACTTGCGTCCATGAAATTTTTGCATTTTTCTCACATATTCCACGTTTAGTCACAAAATTGAAGATACCACCTTTTCCGTCTTTATCTCCTGGATACCAGTTTTGTACGGTAGAGTATTTAATTTCAGCATCGTCCAATGCGATTAATTCTACAACTGCTGCATGCAACTGATTTTCATCGCGCTGAGGTGCTGTACAACCTTCTAAGTATGAAACGTATCCTCCTTGGTCTGCAACAACCAACGTACGTTCAAACTGACCTGTTCCACCTTCATTGATTCGGAAATACGTGGACAATTCCATCGGACAACGAACCCCTTTTGGGATGTAGCAAAAGGAACCATCGGTAAAGACAGCACCATTTAAAGCTGCATAAAAATTATCGGTATGAGGAACAACTGTTCCCATATATTTTTTGACCAATTCAGGATATTCTTTCACTGCATCTGAAAATGAACAGAAGATAATACCAAGTTCACTTAATTTTTCTTTGAACGAAGTCGCAACGGATACAGAATCCATTACAAAATCAACCGCCATGTTAGTACCTGTTAAACGTTGTTGTTCATCCATAGAAATCCCCAATTTTTTCATGGTTTCTTTCATTTCTGGCTCCACATCGTCCCAACTTTCGTATTTCTTTTTTTGCTTAGGCGCAGAATAATATATGATGTCTTGAAAATTTGGTTTTTCGTAAGTCACATGTGCCCATTCTGGTTCAGTCATCGCTTGCCAAGCTTTGAACGCTGTCAAACGATATTCCAGTAACCAAGTTGGTTCTTCTTTTTTGGCAGAAATGAAGCGAATAATATCCTCATTCAATCCTTTTGGAGCTTGATCAGACTCAATATTGGTTACAAAACCAAATTTGTATTCTTGATTTTCTAAATCTTTTGCTAATTCCTCTTCTGTATAACTCATGAGATTGTTTACTTCGTTATTTATACTGAAAAACTTTCACCACATCCACAAGTTCTACCTGCATTTGGGTTTTCAAAAACAAATCCTTTTCCGTTTAAGCCTCCTGAAAAATCTAGCGTTGTTCCAATTAGGTATAAATAGCTTTTCTTATCGACTACAACTTTCATTCCGTTGTCTTCAAAGACTTTATCGTCGGCTTTGTCTTCATTATCAAATTTTAATTGATACATCAAGCCTGAACACCCACCGCCTTCTACACCGACACGGATGAAATATCCGTCTTTATTTTCATCTTCCATAAGTCTAAGAGCTTGTTTCTTAGCGTTATCTGTTATTTTAATCATAGGAATGAATCTTAAAAATACTGTTATTTAGATTAATTATAAATAAAATAATTTTTCGGTACAAAATTACCCTTTTTGAGGTATTGAAACAATAAAATAATCGATTATAAAGTGTTTTTTTTTGAAATAATTGTTTATCAATGAAATTCAAGTATTTATTGAGAATAATTGGCAACCTTTTCGTTAAAAATTCGTAATAATTTTAATTATTAATGTTATTTTTGGAGGTTATACTAGAATAAACTCGCTATAAAATTGAGATAAATTGAATTACTATGATAAATTCATACAACATATCAACTAAAAAAATGAATAATTACCTATCGATGCTCATTCTTGCATTGACGTGTATTATTAGTTCTTTTTCTTTTGGTCAAAATATTATTTCTGAGACCTTATTAACATTCGCAGATCCTTATCCATCTACGAATATGTGTCCAAATACTGCACGAGCATTAGGTGTAAAATTTAAAAATATAGGTGCTACTACTCTAAGTAACAAAACTGTTACAGTCACAATATTGGTGACTGCACCAGACAATACTACTCAAACTTTTTCTCAGCAGTTTACTGGTGTGACCTTAGCTCCTACTGTTGGTATTTCAAAAACTCTAACAGCGACAATAGATATGACTCAAGAAGGAGTTTGGGATTTTGCGATGTTATGTACTCATAGTACAGATGTCTTACCAGGAGGAGATGGTTATGATAAACATGAATCTATTTTTGTAGCAGGAAATATTATTGACTTAACTTCTGCAAGTGCTACCACTTCACAGTCACTTTGTCAAAATTCAACTTTAACAAATATCACTTATGATGTTTCTTATAATGCAACGGAAGCAACTGCTAGTGGTTTACCTGCAGGTGCGAGTTTTTCTTTCACTTATCCTACGCTTACAATCTCTGGTATACCTACATCAAATACAGGTTCTCCTTTTTCCTACAGCGTAACTGCTACAGGTACGTGTGTTGGTACTGGCTCTGATTCGACTCTTACCGGTACAATTCAGGTGAAAGCATTACCTAGTTTATCTTTTCGTAGAAATGATTCAATCTGTGAAGGTGATACTACTTCCGTTTTGCCTAATACTGGAGGTTCTTGGTTGAGCTCTGTTCCCTCCGTTGCAACTATTACAAATGGAGGTATTATTTCATGCTTATCCGGTGGTTCAACAACATTTACATTTACAAATACTTCAACAGGTTGTACTGATACTCTAACAAAATTTACCGTTAAACCATTACCTGTTGTTGCTGCAATTACAGGTACTTTGACGGTATGTGCTGGTGCAACAACGGACTTAGATAATGTAACAATAGGTGGTACTTGGTCGAGTGCCTCAACAAACATCGCTACAGTTGATCCTGCTACCGGTATTGTTACAGGTGTAAGTTCTGGAACAAGTGTAATAAGTTTCACAAAAGTGAGCTTGGGATGTACCACTATAGTGACTACGACAGTTACAGTTAATGCTTTGCCTACAGTGAATTTGACAACAGGAACTAAACAAGCTTGTGTAGGTTTAACAACTTCGTTAACGAATGCAACCGGTGGAGGAGTGTGGTCTTCTTCTAATCCAAGTATTGCAACAGTTTTAGGAGGTGTGATTACTGGTGTTACAGCAGGTTCAAGTGTAATTAGTTATACAGTTACAAATTTAAATGGGTGTTCTTCATCTGATACAACAACGGTTAAAATCTATGCATTTCCTACGGTAAATCCGATTACAGGAATTACTACAGTATGTGCTTTAGATTCAACTCAATTAGCTTCTACAACTGGTTCAGGTGTTTGGTCTAGTGGCTCAACTGGTGTGGCTACAATTTCAGCTTCCGGAATGGTAAAAGGTATAAGCGCAGGTCCAAGTATAATTAGTTATACTGTTACACAAAATAATTGTGCGACTACTGTCACATCTACTATTACTGTAAATCCTTTACCAATTGTAAACCCTATTACTGGAGTAACAAATGTTTGTGTGGGTTCAACAACTCAATTGGCGAATGGTACTGGAGGTGGTGTTTGGTCAAGCGCAACACCGGCTGTGGCAACTATTGATACCAATGGATTAGTGACTGGGTTGTCTACAGGTACTAGTTTAATAAAATATAAGGTTACATTATTAGGATGTTCAACTTCAAGTACAGCTACCGTGAATACTTTCTCAATGCCAAGTGTGAATCCCATCACTGGTGTATTGACAGTGTGTGTTGGAGATTCAACACAGCTTTCAAATGTTACTAATGGTGGCGTTTGGTCAAGTAATTCAACTTCAAAAGCAACAATCTCATCGAATGGATGGGTAAAAGGTATTGCAGCCGGTAAAAGTGTTATAACATATGCTGTAACTGTTCACGGGTGTACTACCACTAGTACAGATACAATGACTGTTATTGGACTACCTATAGTACCTGCATTAACAGGTGTAGCGGCTTTATGTGTTAATGCAACCACAACTTTTATAGATGGAGTTGCAGGTGGAAATTGGACTAGTTCTAATACAAGCGTTGCATCGATAAATAGTTCTTCAGGTCTTGCAACTGGACTTACTTCAGGATCAACGACAATAAGTTATAAAGTTACTCAATCAGGTTGTTCAAATACAGTGACTAAAGCATTAACGGTTAACGATTTGCCAGTTGTCTTAGCAATTTCAGGTAGTAATACTGTTTGTACCGGTTTGACGGATACATTGACTAGCTCACCTACTGGAGGTGTTTGGTCATCTAATAATACTAATGCATCTGTTACTTCATCAGGTGTCGTTTCAGGTGTTACCGCAGGTACAAGTATAATTTCATATGCAGTTACTACAAATGGCTGTACAACTACAAATACATTTAACTTAACGGTGAATCAATCACCTGTAATTTCTGCTTTAGCTTCTTCGTTAGGAGCTAGTATTTGTCCAACAGATTTGACAACATTTACTGCAACTCCTAGTGGTGGAAAATGGTCAAGTTCATTACCAACTTCAGTAAGCATAGATTCAGTTACAGGTGTAGCGACTGCCATTGCAAGCGGTTCAAGTGTTATAAGCTATACTGTTACTTCTTCAGGTTGTACCTCTTTAAATACATTTTCATTAACTGTTAAAGTAGCACCTGTTGTTTCAGTAATTACCGGAGGAAGCTCTGTTTGTTTTAACCAATCATTACAGTTGAGTTCAACCCCAGTTGGTGGTACATGGTCCAGCTCTTCACCTTTAAATGCATCAATTGATAATGCCGGATTGGTAACAGGTTTAATATCTTCCAATACAAGTACTATAAGTTACTCAGTAACTTCAGCAGGTGGCTGTACAACTACAAAAACGAAACTGGTGACTGTAAATGCTATGCCAATAGTTGCAGCTATTACAGGGTTAACTAATGTTTGTTCTGGAGATTCTATTCAGTTAGGTAATGTTGATAATAGTGGAGTATGGTCAAGCGTATCTAGTGGAATAGCAACAATCTCTGCGTCAGGAATGGTTAAGGGTGTTTCCGCAGGAAGTAGTATAATAAATTATGCTGTAACTCAAAATGGTTGTACAACTACTGTAAATACCACTGTAACAGTCAAAGCGACACCAACAATTCCTTTAATTACCGGAGTAACTACCATATGTGCAAATGGTACAACTAAATTAAGTAATGCTTTAAGTGGAGGTAGTTGGTTAAGTGCTTCAACTGCGAATGCTACTATAGATCCTAGTACTGGTGATGTTACTGGAGTCTCCGCTGGAACGTCTTTAATTACATATTCTGTTTCAACTGGAGGTTGTTCCAGTTCTAAATCAACAACAGTAACGTTAAATCCTTTACCGTTCGTATTGCCGATTTCTGGTCCGACAAATGTGTGTGTAGGATCAACAATTACTCTTTCAGATAATACTCCACTTGGGGTGTGGAGTACTTCAGATAATTCAGTGGCTCTAGTAAACGCCTCTGGGGTAGTGACTGGTGTACTAGCTGGAGCAGCAACAATTAGTTATTCTGTGACTGCAGCAGGATGTACATCATCAAATACCTATGTTATAGCCGTTAATGCAATGCCTTCAGTAGCAAGTATTACGGGGAGTACAACTTTTTGTTCTGGAACAACAAATCAGTTATCTTGTGTTACTGGTGGAGGAAATTGGTCAAGTAATAATACTAATGTCGCAACTATAGATACTTCTGGTTTGGTTAGCGGTATTTCTGTAGGTACTACAACAATAACTTATTCTATAACGTCAAATGGCTGTACCACTTCAAAAACATTGGATTTAACAATCAATTCCTCTCCTGCAGTTGGAAATATTTCTGGAGGTTCTTCCATTTGTATGGGAAATTCATTACAATTAAGTAGTGCAACGTTAGGAGGAACATGGTCAAGTGAATCTATCGGGATTGCTACTGTAAACCCTTCAGGGAAAGTCACAAGTGTTAGTCCAGGAACATCTGTAATTACTTATTCCAAAACTTCAGGCAGTTGTACAACAACAAAAACCGATACTATAACAGTATATGCGATGCCGAATGTAGGAGTTATTACTGGGACACTTGATATTTGTGCAGGTTCATCTACTCAGTTAGCTGATACTACAGCAAATGGGATCTGGAGCACGGTTTCTGGTGCGATTGCAACGATTGATGGTTTTGGTAAAGTCACTGGTTTAAGCGCTGGTTCTTCGTTAGTAAATTATTCAGTTACAAAGAATGGATGTACTTCAACTGTTTCCACTACTATAAATGTAACAGGTGCTTTAATAGTCTCTCCAATACTTGGGACTACAGTGCTATGTGAAAATGCAACTACTCAATTAACGGATAATACGCCGAACGGAAGTTGGACGAGTTCTGCTACAAATGTAGCTACCATTAATTCATCCGGACTCTTAACTGGTTTGGTAGCTGGTTCAACTACAATTACCTATTCAGTTGTAACGAATGGTGTTTGTCCACAAATTGCTCAAACAACTGTGACAGTGAATCAGGTCCCAACAGTTAATGTGATTTCAGATAAAATTGTATGTCAGGGCGGAACTGTAAATGGAATAACATTTTCAGGAAATAGTAACCCAACTTATCAATGGACAAATTCAAATACTGCAATTGGTTTAGCATCGTCGGGTACAGGAAATATAGCTTCATTTACCGGTGTTGGGACAACAAAGGGCGGACCTGCCCAAAATGCTGTAATAAATGTGACTCCAAATATGGGTGGTTGTGTAGGAAGTTCAAAATCCTTTTTTATAACGGTTAATTCGTTGGATAACCCTGCTTTATCTTATACTTCACCTTCATACTGTAATTTAGATGCAAATCCAACACCTACCATAACAGGTACGAGTGGTGGTAATTTTTCTTCTTTACCTGGTGGATTGTCAATGAATTCATTAACTGGTGTCGTTAATTTAGCGATTTCTATAGATGGGACTTATGCAATAAAGTATACAACATTAGGTGCATGTCCCCAAGATTCTACGGTTTCATTAAGTATTTCAAATAATCCAACAGTAAATTTAACTAGTGATCAATCAGTTTGTGATGGTTCAAATTTTAATGCCATTAATTTCGCTGGAAATCCAGGTTCTGTATTTGATTGGTCAAATACAAATAGTTCGATCGGTTTAGCTTCATCTGGAACTGGAAATATTGCAAGTTTTGCAGGGACAGGTACTGTTGCTGGAGGTGCTAATATATCAGGTTTAATTGTAGTTACACCACATGCTGGTTCTTGTATTGGAACAAGAGATACATTTTTACTACAAGTAAAATCAAAAGATAATGCTTCGTTTACTTATCCAAGTAATACTTTTTGTACAACTTTAGATGCAAATCCTATTGCAAATATCACAGGAAAAACAGGAGGTACATTTACTGCAACTCCCTCAGGTCCCTTAGGACTTACATTGAATCCAACTACTGGTTTAATTACTCTATTAACTTCTAGTGCTGGTTCTTATGTTATGAAGTATACTACAAATGGAACATGTCCAAATACTTCAACACTAAATTTAACAATTGGTGACAACCCATCAGTGAATGCTATAAGTAGCCAGACTAAGTGTGTTGGTACTAATTTTGACCCTATAACATTTACAGGATCTTTGGGTACAACGTTTGATTGGACAAACAATAAAACAGCTATTGGATTAGCAGCTTCTGGAAATGGAAATATAACTTCTTTTGCAGGAACAGGTGTTTCTCCTGGATTAACTACTTTGACTTCGACTATTACTGTAACACCAAAAATAGGATCGTGCCCAGGAACTCCAAAATCATTTACTTTAACTTTAAATTATTCAGATAATGTTACGATTGCTTATTCAGACAATTCATATTGTGCAGCCGATGCGAATCCTACGCCTATCATAACGGGTACCACAGGAGGAATATTTTCAGCTACACCTTCAGGCCTATTTATTGATTCTAGTACAGGTCAAATTAATATTTTAGCTTCTACTCAAAATACCTATTCGGTCATGTATCGAACAACTGGAGTATGCGCAGACACTTCGATAGTTCCAATTGGAATTAGTTTTAGTCCAGCTGTCAATAATATTTTAGGTCAAACTGTATGTGCTGGTACAAGTTTTACTAAAACAACAATAACTGGATCAGCTGGATCAGTCTTTGATTGGTCGAATTCAAACACGGCTTCAGGTCTTGCAACATCAGGAACAGGAAATATTGCTTCATTTGTCTCATTAAATTCAGGAAATTCTTCAATTCAAAGTACTGTTACAGTAACGCCTCGCGCAGGTTCTTGTACCGGTACTCCAAAATCATTTATTCTAAAGGTAAATCCAGTGGATGATGCTACCTTTAGTTATTCTGCTTCTAGTTATTGTTTTAATTCCCCAGATATTACACCAACAATTACGGGTACTTCTGGCGGTACTTTTACATCTACACCTTCATCAGGGATTAATTTAGTAGCAGGGTCAGGAAAAATATCTGTTACTAACTCTACTCCAGGAACATATAATATTACTTACCTTACTCCAGGAGTTTGTCCAAAAGTTTCTTCTAATGTGGTGACCTTACACCCACAACCAATGGTGAATGCAGTATCAAATCAAATAGTGTGTCAAAATGCTAATTTTAATTCAATCAATTTAAGTGGTACAACTTCAACAATATTTACTTGGACAAATAGTAATACTTCAATTGGTTTAGCTTCTACTGGAACAGGAAGTATTTCTTCATTTAAAGCAACTGGAACTTCCATGGGCGGAAGT
This sequence comes from Bacteroidota bacterium, assembly GCA_947378245.1. Classification (GTDB taxonomy): domain Bacteria; phylum Bacteroidota; class Bacteroidia; order Flavobacteriales_D; family Crocinitomicaceae; genus CANHVK01. The sequence goes on along the minus strand of CANCJF010000003.1, from coordinate 17,576 downwards.
CCAGAAACAGCTATATTGCAAGTAACTCCTTCCATAGGTTCATGTCTTGGCAGTCCGATATCAGTCGTATTAACTGTAAATAGCTTAGACAATCCTTCATTTGCCTATGCAGATAATTCATTTTGTAAATCTCAAGCAAACCCAGTTCCAACAATTAGTGGAGCAACAGGAGGAAAATTCACTTTTTCTCCAATTGGCTTGAATATAGATAATGTGAGTGGGTCAATTAATTTATCCAATTCAACAGCAGGAACGTATGCAATAACCTATTCTACTCAAGGAAATTGTCCAAAAGATTCAACAGTTTCAATAGCGGTTGGTAACAATCCAATAGTTAATCCTATTTCAGACCAAATCATATGTGATGGTTCATCTTTTTCTACAGTTTCTTTCTCTGGAAATCCTGGAACAATTTATGATTGGACAAACTCGAATACTTTAATTGGATTAGCAGCTAGTGGCACCGGAGATATATCCAGTTTTAATGCTTCAGGAACAGTTACTGGAGGAACTGCTATTTTTGGAACAGTAAATGTAACTCCAAGAATAGGTTCGTGTATAGGAACACCTAAATCGTTCAAATTATCTGTAAATCCATTAGACAATGCCAATTTCTCCTATTCAAATTCGTCATTCTGTAAATCACAAGGTAATCCAACACCAACTATAAGTGGACTTGCAGGAGGGACATTTAGCTCTTTGCCTTCAGGACTCTCAATGACTTCGATAGGAACTGTTAATCTAGGTGCATCATTGAGTGGAGCCTATACAATTAGTTATACTACCCATGGGACTTGTCCTAATGTAACAACCGTTCCGCTTTCGATAGGAAGCAATCCATCTGTTAACACTATTTCTGATCAAACGGTATGTACTGGTGGTACATTTAATGCAATTTCATTTAGCGGTTCCTTAGGCGCGGTATTTAATTGGACAAATGGAAATCCATCGATTGGTCTAGCTGCCTCGGGATCTGGAAATATTCCTTCCTTTACTAGTCTAGCTTTTGGTTCGAGCACAATTACTGTAACACCTATGGTTGGTACATGTATTGGTACAGCAAAAACGTTTACATTAACAGCAAATCCAGTTCAAGCTACTAACCTTTCCTACGCTCAACCTTCTTATTGTTCTTCTCAGGTGAATCCAACACCTACAACAACAGGACCAGCAGGAGGTACTTATTCTGTGTTTCCTTCAGGTTTATCAATTAATGCAATTACTGGATTGATAGATTTAGTAGCATCAACAGCAGGTAATTATACGGTAACCTATTCAGTTAGCGGTGTGTCATGTGCTACAAATTCAACTACACAAATTACTGTAGGAGCTAATCCTTCAGTGAATGTCATATCCTCACAATCTGTTTGTGATGATGTTAATTTTAATGCAATTACATTTACAGGCTCTGTAGGTACTCAATACACATGGGTAAATACAAATTCTGCAATAGGATTAGCAACAACAGGAACTGGTAATATAAATTCATTTATCGGAACGAATTCCAGTAATGGAATTATTTCAGGTACGGTAACCGTTACGCCAAGTATTGGAACTTGTATTGGTAGTACAAAATCATTTACATTAAGTGTAAAACCTTCTGATGACGCTTCTTTTAGCTATGCCTCAAACAAATATTGTTCAGACGCCTCAAATCCTACACCAACAATTATTGGTACATCAGGTGGTACATTTACATCAAATAATAATCAGGTTACATTACATGGTACTTCTGGTAAAATTACGATAGGGTCTTCTTTAGCTGGTACTTATGATATTACTTATTTGACAAATGGAGCATGTCCTAAAGCATCTACAGAAGTAATTACGATAGTTCCACTACCAACTGTAAATTCAATTTCAGATCAAACGGTTTGTAATGGATCAAACTTTAATACAATAACATTTACAGGATCTGCAAATACACAATTTGATTGGGTAAATTCTAAACCAGCAATAGGAATACCCGTTTCAGGGGTTAGTGATATTACATCATTTAAAGCTTCAGGAACCACACCAAACGGATCTTCACTAACTGGAGTTGTCGTAGTAACACCTAAAATTAATGGTTGTTTAGGCGCTACGGAATCATTTAAGTTGAAAGTGAACTCCATGGATGATGCAAGTTTTAACTACACAAAAAACTCATTGTGTCAATTAGATCTAAATCCTACTCCTACAATTTCAGGGACTACTGGAGGGAATTTCTCTTCGGTTCCTGGTGGTTTGTCATTAGTTCTTAATTCAGGAAAAATTATTATTTCGACATCAACAGTAAATACCTATAGCGTTAAATATACTACAACTGGTGCTTGCCCTAAAGATTCTACCATAAGTATTATAATCAATCCTACAGCTTCTGTGAATACAGTAACTAGTCAACAACGTTGTCAAGACGATAGCTTTAATCCTATTAATTTTACAGGTTCAGCCAATACAACTTTTAATTGGACAAACTCTAATTCAATAATTGGTCTAGCAACTTCAGGGACAGGAAATATAGCATCTTTTACAGCAACTGGAACAGTTTATGGAGGAAGTTCAATCGTTGGTAATTTAATTGTTACTCCTGAAATTAATGGGTGTAATGGTGCTACAAAATCGTTTACTTTAACAGTAAATCCACTTGATAATCCAGCATTTGCTTATTCAGACAACTCTTATTGTACTGTTCAAGGAAATCCAACACCCGTAATAACGGGTACACCAGCAGGAAAATTTACATTTACTCCAGCAGGTTTGATCTTTAATGCTACTACTGGTTTTATAGATTTATTAGCATCAACACCTAATAATTATTTAATTACGTACACTACCCCAGGAAATTGTAAGGCTGATTCAACTGTCTCAATAGGTATTGGTGGAAATCCTTCATTAAATGATATTGATGATCAGGATGTTTGTGAAGGAACATCGTTTGATGCAGTTAATTTTACAGGTAATCCCGGAACAGTATTCAGTTGGAAAAATTCAAATACTAATGTTGGGATTCCTGACTCTGGTCAAGTGAATATTCCAGCTTTTATTGCTGCAGGAGTTGTTGGATACAGAGATACTTTAGCACAAATGACAGTTTCTTCGCGTATCGGAACTTGTATAGGTAATAAAGTAAACTTTAAATATAAAGTTCGTGCTAAACCAAATATTCAAGGTCGTATTGTCCAAACTCCTTTAACAGGTAAATTAGTGAAAGATACAGCTGTTTGTAAGGGAACTACGATCAAATTAATAGCAACAGGTATTAGTAAAAATTCAGATTATCATTGGTCGCCTAATACATCCTTACTCGGCTTCCCTTCTTCGGGTGCAAGTGTGACAACGAGTATTGATTCTACTCAACAGTATATTATATATGGACAAAATCAATTTGGATGTTACAATACAGATAGTGTAATTGTCCGTATGTATAATCCAAAAGTAATTTCTACTCATATTGATACAACGGTTTGTGCAGGAATTAATTTTAATGCTATATCATTTAAAGGAAATACCCCAACACCAACATTTAATTGGTCGAATACAAATATTTCAATTGGTTTAGCTACTTCTGGAACTGGAGATATTGCTTCTTTTTTAGGTAAAAATAGTTCTGGTACACAATTACAATCTGGTACAATTTCTGTAATTCCAAAATATACAATTCTTTCTACAGGGGTCGTATGTTCGGGTACACCAAAAACATTTAATTTAAATGTTAATAAAGTAGATAATCCTTCATTTACAGGTTATTTATCTCAATATTGTTCGAATGAAACAGCTTCAACTATTCCGACAATTACAGGCGCTAAAAATGGTTTATTTACTTCTTTACCATTCGGATTAGTGTTAAACCCAAATTCGGGTCAAATATTCCCATCTTCCTCTGAAGCAAAAACCTATTTTGTCAAATACACTACGAAAGGTGTTTGTTCGAAAGCTGATTCAATGAGTTTAATCATTAAACCCCTGTTAACAGCTTCTATAAGTGGGGATAAAACTATTTGTAAAGATGCAGCACAACCTTTAATTACCTTTAAAGGCGCGAATGGTACAGCTCCATATACATTTAAGTATACAATTAATGGCGGATCTATTAAACAAATTACGTCATCTGTTTCAGTGGATTCTGTGAGCTTGCCTGTTATTACATCTACTCCTGGAACTTTTGTATATTCATTAGTGAGTGTTCATGAATCGAGTGCTTCGCAATGTAGTAATGGAGTGAGTGGTAGCGCAATAATAAATATAAACACTTTGCCAATTGCACAAGTTACTGGAACCGCAATTGTATGTGAAGGAGGAGTCGCACCAAATGTTACATTTACTGGTGTAAATGGAACATCGCCATTCACATTTACTTACGCAATCAATGGAGTTACTCAACCATCAATCAATACTAAACTAGGAGAATATAGTGTGAATGTTTCACAATCAACCTCAACAAGTTCAACATATACCTATTCATTAATAGGTATAAAAGACGGAAGTAGTTTAGGGTGTTATCAACCACAAAGCGCATCTGCTACGATATCTATTAAAACATTACCATCAGCTACACTAGTTAGTAGTTCTAAATCGATATGTATGAATGGAAATAGCCCTACAATCACATTTACTGGTTCAAAGGGGAATCCTCCTTATACATTTGAATATAAAGTGAATGGTATTACAAATTACATCAATTCAAACAATGGTTCAAAAGCATCATTAACCATACCTACAAATTCTCCTACAAAATATGTCTATGAATTGATAAGTGTTCAAGATGCAGGTCAAAATTCGTGTAAAAATTCACAAGTTTTAGGGAAAGATTCTGTAGATATAATCCCAGGTGCATTTGTAAATCCATTGGATCCCAAAACCGTGTGTACAGATGCAAATTCAGGTGTTGTTACTTTTTCAGGCTCCGCAAATACAAAATTCAAATGGGTCAATAATAATACAACTACTGGTTTACTTTCTTCAGGTCAAGACAGTATTCCTGTTTTTAAAGGAAAAAATAGCGCGCAAAATACACCAAATATTTCATTAATTACAGTAACTCCTTCAACAGGAGTATGTCAAGGAACTCCTATAACTTTTAAAATTCTTGTTAGACCTAATCCTAAACCTAAAACTACACCTTTAAAGAAAATATGTCCTGGCGAAACGCTATTAATTAAAGGTTTGACACCTCCAGGAGTATCTCCAGATTATCAATATATTTGGACTCCAGATGCAACTTTAAGCTGTTTAGATTGTCCAGAAGTTAACGCTAAACCAACATCTCAAACAACTTATACATTCATTGCAAAAGATGAATTTGGATGTTCAGGTAAAGATGAATTTACTTTATTAGTATATGATCCTCCATCAATTTATGCAAATGACACTACTTTATGCGGCGAAACAGCGGAGATAAAATTGAAAGGAAAAGGAGGAGAATCGTATACTTGGAGTGACGGAATTATAGATGGAAAACCGTTTACACCCAATTTTGGAGTCAACGCATATACCATAACTGGAGTTGATAAAAATGGGTGTACGGCAACAGATACTGTAAAAGTTAGTGTGTTAACACAACCAAAAGCATCATTTGAGTTAAGTGCTACAGAAGTTTATGCTGCGACTTCACAACCAGCAAGTATAGTGATTACAAATACTAGTAAAGATGCTTTAAAATATGTTTATAACTATGGAAATGGTGAGCCATTAGTGGAAGCAACAACTTTAGCACCTAAAACTGCAATATATAAAGTTCCAGGTGTTGCTACTGTCGGATTAACAGTTTATAACGGTGCTTGTACGGATGCCTTTAGTTTACCTATTATCATTAAAAAAATTGATACAACTTCGATTACTAAATTACCGAATGTATTTACTCCAAACGGGGATGGAGAAAATGATGAATTCATGATTTCTGTGAAAAATGCGAAAACATTACATTTGACTATTTTTAATAGATGGGGTAATGTTGTGTATGAAATTACAGATACATCTCCAACTTGGGATGGGAAAATAAATGGATATTTAGCCGATGAAGGAGTGTATTTTTATGAATATACTGTAGAAACTCAATCTGGACCACCGTTGAAAGGGAATGGTTTTATACAACTGATTCGTAAATAACTTTTCGTCTAATGGGGAAGTTCTTAAGAAAAAAATTAAATTCGCGAATAAAATAAAAAAAATACAAAATGGGAAGAGCGTTCGAATATCGTAGAGCATCGAAAGAAAAACGTTGGGACAAAATGTCAAGATTGTTCCCCAAACTGGGTAAAGCTATAACTATGGCTGCGAAAGAAGGAGGAGAGGATCCTTCTACTAATGCAAAACTTCGTACCGCAATTCAAAATGCTAAGGCACAAAACATGCCCAAGGATAATATTGAATCTGCTATAAAAAGAGCAACTCAAAAAGATACAGCTAGTTTCAATGAAATTAATTACGAAGGTAAAGGTCCTCATGGAGTGTTATTTTACATTGAATGTGCAACCGATAATTCTACGAGAACAGTAGCTAATGTAAAATCATATTTTAATAAATCTGGTGGTTCTATTGTTCCTAATGGGCAATTGGAATTTATGTTTGATCGAAAATCAGTTTTTGAATTAGCACTGAAAGATGGACTTGAAGCAGATGAGTTAGAATTAGAACTGATTGATGCTGGTTGCGAATCTATTGAAGTAGAAGAAGATAAATTAGTTGTTTATGGTGATTTTACTTCCTTTGGGACACTTTCAAAAGGAATCGATGATTTACAGTTAGAAGTATTGAAAGCTACGCTTCAACGTATTCCAACTTCTCCAATTGAATTGACAGAAGAACAAATGGTTGACATTGAAAAATTGTTAGATAAAATCGAAGATGATGATGATGTACAACAAGTTTTTACAAATATTGCCTAAATAATATTATACGAGGCTATCTGAAAAGGTAGCCTCAATTTTTTTCTATTATGCCTGAATTAATCCTTGTTCCTACACCTGTTGGAAATCTTGAAGATATTACACTTAGAGCCATACGAATTTTAAAAGAAGCAACAATTATATATGCTGAAGATACTCGCGTAACTAAAAAATTACTCAATCATCTAGAAATTCAAAAGCAAGTTTTTCCATTTCATGCGCATAACGAACATAAAATGTTGGATAATGTGATTGGATATGTAAAGTCATCAGAATTAACGGTTTTAGTTTCAGATGCAGGTACACCAGCAATTTCGGACCCTGGGTTCTTGTTAGTTCGAGCATGTATTGAAGAAGGAATTAAAGTTTCTTGTCTCCCTGGCCCAACGGCAGTGATTCCAGCCTTAGTAGGTAGTGGATTTCCTTGTGATCGTTTTTGCTTTGAAGGTTTTTTACCACATAAAAAAGGCAGACAAACCAAATTGATGGAACTAGCACAAGAAGAACGTACTATAATTTTATATGAATCACCGCATCGATTGGTGAAGTGCTTGTCACAAATTGAGGAGTTTTTTGAACCAACACGAAAAGTATGCGTTGTTAGAGAAATTTCAAAAATCTACGAAGAATATCAGCGTGGAGAAGTGACAGAAGTAAGAAAATATTATGAACAAAAACCACCAAAAGGTGAAATTGTAATTGTAATAGAAGGCAAACCGTTTGTGAAGAAAGGTAAAGAATAATTAAATCGATTACATGCAAAAAAAGTTTCTTTCGAATTTAGTCTGGATGGTTTTTTTTAATCTTTTAATTAAACCATATGCTATTTTTGGAATTGATGCTGAGGTGCAAAATAGAGTAGGAACAGAAGCTTATGGCTTGTATTTTACACTACTTAATTTTTCTTATTTGTTTAATATTTTTCTCGATTTAGGAATTACGAATTATAATACACGATATGTTGCTCAACATCCAAATTTGGTAAAACGATATATAGGAAACATTCTGGGTTTAAGAATTGTTTTGTTTTTTGTTTACGTAACATTGAGTGTTAGTTTGGCTTTTATTTTAGGCTATGATGCTAATCAATTTTGGTTTGTTTATGTGTTGATTTTTAATCAGTTTTTAATCAGTGTTTTATTGTATTTTAGGAGCTGTTTTGCTGGATTACTATTATTCAAATGGGATATTTTTCTCTCAATTTTAGATCGTATTTTATTAATTATCATCGTTTCTTTTCTACTTTATCATCCTTTTTTTCAGAGTCAATTCGATATAAAATGGTTTGCTTTAGCACAAACAGCCTCTTTTTTAATTTCAGTATTAGTAGCAGTATTTTTAGTTTTTAAGCGTATTGGATTACCACGAATTCATTGGGGTAAAGCTTTTAATATCGTCATCCTTAAGAAAAGCTTTCCATATGCATTATTGATTTTATTAATGATGTTATATACGCGGATTGATGCAATGATGATTGAACAATTACATATACATGGAAATAAACAAGTAGGTATCTATGCACAAGCATTTCGCATGCTAGATGCAAGTCTAATGTTTGTTATGCTGTTTACTGGCCTCCTTTTCCCTTTATTTTCTAGAATTTTAAAAGATAAATCTAGTGTTATCCCTTTATTAAACACTTCATCACGATTAGTTGTTGCATTTACAACTACGATGAGTTTATCGTGCTGTTTGTTTGCTTATTTTATATTGGATTCAATTTATTTACACGACATTATTTATGTAGTACCAACTTTTCGTTTATTAATGCTAAGTTTAATTCCTACTGCATTTATTTTTGTTTATGGTACGTTAATGACAGCAAATGGTGATTTAAAAAAGCTTAATTTACTGTCTTTTAATGGATTGGTTTTAAATGTATTTTTAAATTTTATGTTGATCCCAAAACATGGAGCATTTGGAGCTGCAGTCGCAACATTTACAACACAATTGCTAATTGCGATATTTTATTTTTTTACCATTTGGAAACAATTTTCATTACACTTTCAATTTAGAGAATTTATAAGGTATGTGGGTTTTACTTCATGGTGTTTAATTTCTTCGTGGTTGAGCTTTAAGTTAAAGACTGATCTCTATCAATTCATTACATTTATTGGATTATTAACTTTGGGTATGTTACTTTTTGGATTAATTCCTTTAAAAACTATGCTTTCTTCATTAAAAAAAGAAATACTTTGATTATGAATACTACTTATTCACGTTTTTTTATTTCCTTAAATTGGACCACTTTAGTATTTATTTACCTCGTGGTAATTGCAGGGAGTTTTGTGCGAATTTCAGGGGCAGGTATGGGCTGTCCAGACTGGCCGAAATGTTTTGGGCAATATATTCCACCTACAGACGAAAAGGTATTACCACATGATTATAAAGATATTTATGCAACTAAAAGAGGTAAGAAAATTGAGCGATTTGCTAATTTTTTAGAGAAGATAGGTTTTTCTGATGTGGCTTATAAATTACGGAATGATAAAACAGCCCTCATTGAACAAGATTTTAATGCCAAAAAAACATGGACAGAATACATTAATCGATTATTTGGAGTTGTCGCTGGATTTGGAGTGTTATTTATTTTTGTCGCTGTTTTGCGAAAATATCGAACACAAAAACTAGTAACATTAGCGACGAGTAATTTAATTATATTAATAATTCAAGCATGGTTTGGATCAATCGTTGTTGCAACCAATTTAGTCCCTTGGACGATCACTGTTCACTTATTTTTAGCCCTAGTAATTATTGTTTTACAATTGCTAATCGTCATTGAAGTGAGTAGTACACAGCGTCTAAGTTTGGGTACTAGTTCAAAAATAAAAGTATTTGTATGGGTTGTATTAATCATCACGTTTATCCAATTATTTTTAGGTACTCAAGTAAGAGAATCTATTGATTTTTTGGTGAAACAAGGATATTCGAGACAGTATTGGGTAAATCATTTAGGATTACCATTCTTTATTCATCGTAGTTTTTCTTGGTTAGTATTGATTGGTATGGGTTATTTATATTGGATTAATAAAAAGAAAGATAATTTGAAAATACTCTCAACAGCATTTTATGTGTTGATCTTGGAGATAGTAACGGGTGTTTTGTTAGCGTATGCAGACATGCCAGGATTAGTTCAGACTGCTCACTTGTTGTTTGCAACTATATTATTTGGAATCTTATTTACTGCAGTTATTCGTTTCAAACGGACTATTAGTGAAGCTTAATGTTTGAAACATTCGTCAGGATTTCCTAAGCGGATAGATAATGTAATACCATACGTAAAATACCAATCTTTGTTTTGACTATTTCCCCTTGGTCCATAGGGTGATACATCTATATTTCGATTGGATAAATCAACGGTGAGAGGACTTGCTACCTCATTTAATTTTATTTTATCAATAAAACGATCACTTCCTACATCATCGAGATAGTCTGTAAATGTTTTACGTACCCCATATTCCATACCGATACAAAATATTTTTCCAAATGGGTATTTGAAACCAATTCCAAATGGAACAGATAATTGATTTTTACTATAATAACCTTCAGTTGAAAGCGGCGTTCCTTGACCTTCAGTCCCCAATGTTCTTAATTCAACCGTTTCTCCATGATAATCCGTTGTTGGATTCATCTGAAAATAAGCGATTTCAGCAAATAAATATCCTGAACCTCTATAATTTTTATTCCCAATTTGGAATGGAAAGTAGTTAAATTCTATACCCCCTCCGATTTCAGTTATTGATGAGTTAAATGAAAGGTTTCTATTTCGATAGACATCGTTATATTTAGATGGGGATTGTTCATCGTTAGCACTTACATTTCCCATAACAAAAAGGCCTCTTAATGCGATTCTTGGGTTGATATTATATTTGGCTATAATACCATATGCAATGTGTGAATTTTTAAAATGTTGTAACGGATTCAAATCACCGATGTAATAACTACCTCCTATAAAAATACCGAGTTCACTTTTAGAAAGGTTATTTTGCCGTTGCGAAAAAAAAATGAATGGCAGTAGTAAAAAGACAAAAAGCGTTTTCATGTTATTTCTTTAACGAAAAAAAAGATTTTTTGTTGCTTTTATAGATAGATTAAGGAATAATTTAATAAATATTACTCTAGAATTAGTCTTTAAAAATGTAATTAGTTTAGGGTTCAATTAATATGCTTTTTTTATTTTAGTAGTATTTACTTTAGTTTTTTGGGTGTAAAATCTTAAGACTAAGGTCAAAGGTCTCCTATCTTTTATCTATTTTTGTTTACAACATCAACAGAATAAATTTCAATACGAATTATTATGAAAAGAATTAGAATCGTCGATATATTAAAAAATCCTGAAATCGGAAAAGAAATCAATGTGAAAGGTTGGGTAAGAGCGTTTCGAAGCAATCGTTTTATTCAATTGACAGATGGTTCTACAATTAATACCTTACAAGCAGTGGTTGACTTCGAACAATTCGAGGAAGCTCTTTTGAAAAAAATCACTACTGCTGCTGCTCTGAGTTTAACAGGGACCTTGATTGAATCGCAAGGTTCTGGTCAGGCCGTGGAATTACAAGTTGCTACGATTGAAATTTTAGGAGAAGCAAATCCTGACGATGTCCAAAAAACGGTGATGCAACCTAAAAAACACAGTTTGGAGTTCTTGAGAGAACAAGCACATTTACGCTTTAGAACAAATACATTTGGAGCGGTCTTCCGTATTCGCCATGCTGTAGCATATGCGATTCATAAATTTTTCAACGACAAAGGATTCTTCTATTTACACACACCAATCATTACTGGTTCGGATGCGGAAGGAGCAGGGGAGATGTTCCGTGTTTCTACCTTAGATGCTAAAAATCCTCCGTTGACAGAAGATGGAGCAGTTGATTTTTCGAAAGAATTTTTCGGAAAACAAGTGAATTTAACAGTATCTGGACAACTAGAAGCGGAATTAGCTGCCTTGGCATTAGGACAGGTATATACATTCGGACCTACTTTCCGTGCAGAGAATTCGAATACTTCTCGCCACCTAGCTGAATTTTGGATGGTAGAGCCAGAGGTTGCGTTCAACGATCTGAATGACAACATGGATTTGACGGAAGAATTTTTGAAGTATATCTGTAATTATATCATGGATAACTGTGCGGATGATTTGAAATTCTTAGATGATAGAGATAATACAGAGCAACAATCCAAACCACAAAACGAGCGTAACGAATTTCGTTTGACAGAGCGTTTACAGTTTGTAGCGAATAATCCATTCAAACGTATTACCTATACGGAAGCAATCGAGGTATTATTAAATAGTTCCCATTACAAAAAGAAAAAATTCAAGTTTGATGTTGCTTGGGGTACCGACCTTCAAAGTGAACACGAACGTTTCTTGGTTGAAAAAGAATTCAAATGCCCTGTAATTATTACCGATTACCCAGCTTCTTTCAAAGCATTCTACATGCGTCAAAATGAAGATGGAAAAACAGTTGCCGCCATGGATGTTTTGTTTCCAGGAATTGGTGAAATCGTTGGTGGTTCACAACGTGAAGAGCGTTTGGATATCTTATTGGAAAAATGCAAAGCGTTCAACATCCACGAAGAAGAATTGTGGTGGTATTTGGAAACACGTAAGTTTGGTACAGTTCCTCATGCAGGATTTGGTTTAGGATTTGAGCGTATGGTTATGTTCGTAACAGGGATGTCTAATATTCGTGACGTAATTCCTTTCCCAAGAACACCACAAAATGCAGAGTTTTAATAGAAATAAATGCAGGACATAGATAAGTTTGAAAGAAAGGAATTATTAATTGACCCTTTACGAGCGCAATTTCAATCAATTTTTTATGTTTTACCTTGGTTGCCATTTATAGGCCTTCCTTATTATTTAATTTGGCGTTTTTCAGCCTTAAAAGAAATTAAGTTGGTGATGTTTAAGTTAGTTTCTATGGGAACAACGGTTTCTTTCGTTACTATTTTTTCTTCTTTTATTTTTATAGTATTAGGTGGGATTATTCTTCATGAATTTATTCATGGGATAACATGGGCACGATTTGCTAAAAATGGTCATAAATCCATAAAATATGGAATTCTTTGGAAAGCCGTTACTCCTTATTGTCATTGTAAAGAACCACTTTTAGTTAAGCATTATATTCTAGGTGCATTTATGCCAGGATTAATACTAGGGATTCTCCCTTCCGTTTATGCATTGTTAACAGGTAATTCAATTTGTTTCCTTTTAGGAGGATTTTTTTCTTTAGCCGCAGGTGGGGATTTTATGATTATTTCAAAATTGTTAAAGCAAAATTTTAATAATTATGTTCAAGATCATCCTTCTAAAATTGGATGTTTCATTTATAAATCCGAACTTTAAGTAAATTTTAACCATGGCCCTCAAGCAACATCTTGCACAGAAGTTAGAGCAACGTCTCTCACCACAACAAATTCAGTTGATGAAATTGTTGCAAGTGCCAACGATGGAGCTAGAACAACGAATTAAACAAGAAATTGAAGAAAATCCGGCATTAGAAGAAGGAGTAGAATCGAACGATGAAGACTATGCTAATGAAGAGGATTATACCGAAGAATTAGATGGCTCGACGGATTTTGATTTGTCAGAATACATGGATGATGATAGTCCGGATTATAAAACTCAAGTCAACAATAGGTCTAACGACGATGAAGAATATTTTGTTCCGCTTTCAGGCGAACAATCGTTTCAAGAAAAGTTGATTGAGCAATTGCATTTGTTAGATTTAGACGATTCCCAATTTAGTATTGCAGATGTGATTATAGGAAATTTGGATGAGTCGGGTTATTTGAATCGTAAGGTATATGCGTTGGTCGATGACCTTGCTTTTTCTGCGAACATTTATGTGACCGAAGAACAAGTGGAAGAAGTGTTAGAATTGGTTCAAGAATTGGATCCAGCAGGGGTGGGAGCACGCGATTTGAGAGAATGTTTATTATTGCAATTGAAGCGTACACAATCTGGAGATATTACACGTTATACAGCGAAGAAAATTCTTGAAGATCATTTTGAAGAATTTATCAAAAAGCATTACGATAAAATACAGCTGAAGTTAGAAATTGAAGATCAAGATTTAAAAGAGGCAATTGATGAGATTTTGAAATTGAATCCTAAGCCAGGTGGTTCCATGAAAGAATCCGCGAAACCGATGCAACAGATTACGCCTGACTTTACAGTTTTAGAATTTGAAGGTAGGTTAGAATTATCTATACATGGTCGTAATGCACCGGATTTAAAGGTGAGTCGTGAATACGAAAATATGTTACGTGGTTACTCGGAAGGAGCAAAAACTTCTAAGTCGGATAAAGAAGCGGTGAGTTTCGTGAAGCAAAAATTGGAAAATGCAAAGTGGTTTATTGATGCGATTAAACAACGACAAAATACCTTGTTTGTTACCATGACAGCGATTATGAATTACCAACGTGCTTTTTTCTTGACAGGGGACGAAACTAATTTACGTCCGATGATTTTGAAAGACATCGCCGAATTGGTTGGTTTGGATATTTCTACCATTTCTCGTGTAGCAAATAGTAAGTACGTTCAAACAAATTATGGAATCTACTCCTTGAAGTATTTCTTCTCTGAATCCATGTCGAAAGATACGGGGGAAGAAGTTTCAACGCGTGAGGTGAAAAAGATTCTCTCAGAGGCCATTCAAGGCGAAGAAAAGAATAAACCCTTAACCGATGACAAACTAACGCATATATTGCAAGAAAAGGGGTATAATATCGCACGTCGTACAGTTGCTAAATACCGTGAGCAATTAAATTATCCTGTAGCTCGACTTCGTAAAGAATTATAACCACATCTTTTATCTTATATGCCATTTATGGTTTTATTTCTCCCATTATGAAACTTTTTTCTCAACTTATCTCCTGGATTTTTCTCCCTCTATTCATGCCTGTCTATGCCTTGTTATTAACGATGTATATTCCAACTTTAGAAATAGGTTTTTTTCAAAATAATACCATTTATTTGTTAGACTCGCGATTAAAGTTAGCTTTGCTTGGCATCTTTTTTCTTTTTTCTTTTCTTGCTCCAGCCATTTCTTTGGTTATTTTAAAACGCAACAAAAAGATTTCCAATTTGGAGATCGACAATCGTTCTGAACGTTCGATACCTATTCTTGTCACGGCTATTTACAGTGCAATACTTGCTTGGTTCTTGATGGTAAAAACACCACCTGGAATTTTACCTTCTGCAGTTTATTTATTACCAGCAGGCGGAACAGTTGCAATTTTATTAGTATTGTTCATCACACGTTTTGATAAAATTAGTTTACATGCCTTGGGTGTAGGTATGTTGATGGGTTTTTTGATTGCTTACTTTCAAACCCAAGCGCAATTTCAAATAGCTGTTTTATTACTTGTTACGGTTGTCAGTGGTGTGGTCATGTTTGCACGGTTGTATTTAGGAAAACACAATTTACGCCAATGTTTGATGGGGTATTTTTTAGGATTGATTGTGATTTATTTGACGATTCACTTTTTTAGTTAACAGTCCAAAGTAGAAAGTTCAAAGACTATCATAAAAAAAGTCCAAAGCTGATATTCAACTTTGGACTTTTTACTTTATACTTTCAACTTTTCTTAATACTCAAAAGTCTCCATGAACTTAGTTGTAAAGTTTCCGTTACAGAAATCTTCGTTCATCATTAATTTTTGGTGGAAAGGAATCGTAGTTTTAATACCTTCAATGATGTATTCATCCAAGGCTCTACGCATTTTAAGAATTGCTTCTTCACGCGTTTGAGCAACTACGATCAATTTTGAAATCATGGAATCATAGTTTGGTGGAATCGTATATCCTGAGTATGCGTGTGTATCGATACGAACACCGTGTCCTCCTGGACAGTGGTAAGTAGTAATTAACCCCGGTGAAGGTCTAAAATCATTGAACGGATCTTCCGCATTGATACGACATTGAATCGCGTGTAATTGAGGGAAGTAGTTTTTACCAGAGATTTTTTCACCTGCAGCAATTTTGATTTGCTCCTTGATTAAGTCAAAGTTGATTACTTCTTCTGTAATCGTATGCTCTACCTGGATACGTGTATTCATTTCCATGAAATAGAAATCACGGTTTTTGTCTACCAAGAACTCAACTGTTCCAACTCCTTCGTAATTAACCGCTTTCGTAGCTTTAATCGCCGCTTCACCCATACGTTGACGTAAGTCGTCAGTCATAAATGGAGATGGAGTCTCTTCTACTAATTTTTGGTGTCTACGTTGGATTGAACAATCGCGCTCTGACATGTGACAAGCGTTTCCGTGTTGGTCACCTGCAATTTGAATCTCGATATGACGTGGTTCCTCAATGTATTTTTCCATGTAGATACCATCGTTACCGAATGCCGCCGCAGCTTCTTGTTTTGCTGAATTCCAAAGCGCTTCCATGTCTTCTTCCTTCCAAACGATACGCATCCCTTTACCACCACCACCAGCTGTTGCTTTGATGATTACTGGGTAAACGATTTGTTTCGCTTGAACGATTGCATCTTCCAAACTTTCTACAAGACCGACGGAACCTGGAATACAAGGTACACCTGCTGCAATCATTGTTGCTTTTGCAGTTGCTTTGTCTCCCATGTTACGAATTTGTTCTGGTAATGCACCGATGAATTTAATTCCGTGTTGTTGGCAAATCTCTGAGAATTTTTCATTTTCAGATAAGAAACCATATCCTGGGTGAATTGCATCTGCATTTGTGATTTCAGCTGCAGCAATAATGTTTGCAATAGATAAATACGATTTAGAACTTACAGGAGGTCCGATACATACTGCTTCATCTGCGAATCGTACTGGTAAACTATCCTTATCAGCGGTAGAATATACAGCAACTGTTTTAATTCCCATTTCTTTACATGTACGGATGATACGTAATGCTATTTCTCCTCTGTTGGCAATTAATATTTTTTTAAACATCTTTCAATTATTTAATATGAAAATAGGACTTGTATTTTTAGATTTACTCTAAATAGAGGTTCTTAAAATTTGATTTTTTGAGGCAAACAAAAAAAATAAATCCACAGTTTACTTAAGTAAATGAGGAATTTAGTTTTGATGTTGAACAAAGAAAAAGCAATTTTTAGAGATTCTCTTAAATTTCAAATCCCAATTAAATGAATGTATGATTAAGCTGGATCTACCAAGAATAATGGTTGGTCGTATTCTACAGGAGAAGCATCGTCCACTAATACTTTCACGATTCTACCAGAAATTTCTGCCTCAATATCGTTGAATAATTTCATCGCTTCAATAATACAAACTACTTTTCCTTTTTCAATAGAATCACCAACGTTTGCTAATGCTGGTTTATCTGGTGAAGTAGAACGGTAGAAAGTACCAATCATTGGAGACTTAATTGTAATGTATTTAGCATCTTCAGAAACTGCAGGAGCTTTTGGAGCTTCTGGAGTTGCAACAGCTGCAGGAGCAGCAACATGAGCTGGCGCTGCAATTTGTTGTGGAGCTTGTACATAAACAGTATGCTCTTCTTTTTTGCTTTTGTTTTCAGCTTTGATAACGATTTTGAAATCTTTTTGTTCGATTTCAACTTCGCTAACTCCTGATTTAGAAACAAACTTGATTAAATCTTGAATTTCTGTTAAGTTCATGTTATGATTTATTAGTTCTTAATTATTATGAATTATAGGCCCATTTTAAATAAACGGATCCCCAAGTAAATCCTCCACCAAAAGCAGA
>CANCJF010000002.1 GCA_947378245.1 Bacteroidota bacterium | reverse complement strand
AATTTAGTAGCATATTCTTTTGATATCACAAAGGGTTTGTCGTGAAATTTAGCTTCACACACGTTAATTATACCGTCATTTCTGTCGATTAACAAATCTATTTGCGTTCCATCCGAATCACTGTTTTTTGCCTTCTGAGCATAACTCGTTGTTTCAGAAAAAACATTGCTAATACCCAATGCTTTTTTTAATTGTAAAATGTGCTTAAAGCAAGTATTTTCAAAAGCATACCCACTCCATGATTTCCATTTTTGAGATTGTGCTAAAAGAGGCCAATTTATCGACTTTTGCTTGTGTATAAAGCGAATATAGAAAAGCGAATATTCGTCACTCAATCGATACAAGGAATCTTTTTTCGTTCGACCAAAAGCAGGTTGAAGTTGGATAAAATTACACCATTCCAATTCGTTTAAAACGGTTGTAAAACTTCCTCCATCTTTTAACTTCGTTAATGCTAGTATTTCATTTCTCGTTAACCCTTTTAATTTCGAAGCCAAAGCAAAAATTACCTTTAAGTGAATTTCTGAGTTTTTAAAGAGAGCGTTGTATAAATTATCAAATTCGTTTACTAATAATCCGTCCTTTTGAAAACATATTCGGTCGACCGCTTGTAATGCGCTTTCACCTGTTTTCACTTCTTTTAAATAATGAGGCACACCACCAAGTGACATGTACAATTGCGTAATTTGATACTTAGAAAGTTGTACTTTTTGGTATTTTAAAAACAATTCTGTTTCGTGTAATGTAAAAGGCTCTAAATGAATTCGCTTTGTAATACGATTATGTAATCCTCCTTTGTTATTGATCACTTTATTAATGATCCAAGAAGTAGAAGAGCCGCAAACAATGAGTAAAACATTTTTATTCACAGCCCAAGTGTTCCAAAACCAATCAAGAGCAGCTATAAAATTGGATTTGTGTGTATCTAACCAAGGAAGTTCATCTATGAACACCACTTGTTTTCCTGCTTTTTTACTTTTTTGAAGACATCTACTCAAATTTTGAAATGCCGACAACCAATTTGTTGGGATGATTGTTTGCTTTTCAGATTTAAAGTAATCGCTTAAACTGTATTGAAAATTTTGTAATTGTTGACTAAAACTGGCATTCAACATTCCACTAAAATGGAATGAAATATTTTTCTCAAAAAATGCATTTATCAAATATGTTTTCCCAATTCTTCTTCTACCAGTAATAGCTAAAAATTGTGATTCATTAGAGTTGAAAGCCTCCTTTAATAAGGCTTTTTCAGAAGTTCTACCTATTATAATTTTATCCATAAATAATTTTATTGCTAGCGGAAAGTGGGTAAATATAGGTAGATTCCGCGAGTAATAAAATTTTCGTTGGTTTTTTTTGGATAGAAACTATGGGTTAGCGATTATGAATTGCAGAAAGCCATTTTATAAGTAAATTTCAAATTAGTATTAGTTCGAAAAAGACTTGTACGTAGAAATTAACTATTTGAAATTCTTTAAATCTCTTTATCTTTGTTTTATGAATCTACGTTATTGGAGTAAACAACATACTTACGGATTACTGATTGGTTTTGTGACAGTATTTTTAGCAACACCTATTGTGGAGTTTGTCTATCCTTGGATGGATAATTCGAGTTTTTTGAAATTTGATTATTATTGGAATATGTTTTTTACGAATGATATTTTTCGTTGTAAAATTCTATCGATTTCAGTAATTGCTAATTTAACTTGGTTTTATTGGTCGTTAAATAAACGTCGCTATAATTTTACTACTGGTATCATTTTAGCATCGATGGCATTTATTCCATACATTGTCTACGTTCAATACATTAAATAATTTCGATGAAGCTTTTTTTAATCGCTGGAGAAGCATCGGGAGATTTACATGGATCTAATTTAATCAAGGCTTTAAAACAACAGGATTCTACCATCGATTTACGTTTTTGGGGTGGGGATTTAATGGAAAAAGCAGCTTCACGAAAACCTGAAAAACATTACAAAGCGTTGGCTTTTATGGGTTTTGTGGAAGTGGTGATGAATTTAGGTCGCATCGTACAGAATTTCAAAAAGTGTAAAGAAGACATTTTAGCCTTTCAACCCGAAGCACTTGTCTTGATAGATTATCCTGGATTTAATTTACGTATGGCCAAATGGGCTAAATCGCAAGGTATAAAGGTGTATTATTACATTTCTCCAAAAGTTTGGGCTTGGAAAGAGTCACGAGTGCACAAAATCAAAAAATACGTTGATACGTTATTCACTATTTTTCCTTTTGAAACAGCGTTTTTTAAGAAATACGATATGGACGTGGAGTATGTTGGGAATCCGTTGGTAGACGCGATTAGTGAGTTTAGAGCACTTCGAGAGCCTCAGTACCCAAATTATCAATTCTTGGAAGTAAGTAAAAATAATGAAAAACCGATTGTAGCGATATTACCGGGGAGTAGAAGGCAAGAGGTGAGGACTAAGTTACCTGTGATGTTGGAGGCTGCAGGTAAATTTCCGGAGTATCAATTTGTGATTGCTGGTGCGCCTTCGTTGGAGGCAGAGTTTTATACTCCATTTATTGAAGGGTATGATGCGAAGATTTTGTTTGGAAAAACTTATGAAATTTTAGAATCTGCTGAAGCGGCTTTAGTAACATCTGGCACTGCGACTTTAGAAACCGCTCTTTTTAGAGTTCCGCAAGTGGTTTGTTACATTGCTTCCCCAATTTCATACAAAATTGCAAAACGTTTGATAAAAATTAAGTATATTTCATTAGTGAATCTAATTTTCGACCGTGAAGTCGTTCGAGAATTGATTCAAGATGAATGTAATGTAGATCAAGTTGCAGAAGAGTTGTCGTATGTATTGAAAGGAGGAGGAAAAAGAGATCAACAAGACAAAGATTGCGCAACTTTGATAGAAACGTTAGGAAATGGAAGTGCTAGTGAAAAGGTAGCATCACATATAATTAAACAAATGGAGGATAATAAAGGATAGTATGAGAAGAGTTGTGATTACTGGAATGGGTGCATTGACACCTATAGGAAATTCAGTAGAAGAATACTGGACGAATATGAAAAATGGAGTTAGCGGAGCTAGCCCAATTACCAAATTTGAAACAGCAAAATTTAAAACTACTTTCGCTTGTGAATTGAAAGGATATGATCCAAAAGCACATTTTGATGTAAAAGAAATTCGTAAATATGATCCTTTTACTCAGTATGCATTAGTTTCAGTAGATGAAGCGGTCAAACAAGCGAATTTAGATTTCTCAACATTGAATTGCAATCGTATTGGAGTGATATGGGGTTCTGGAAATGGAGGGATACAATCCTTTCAAGATCAAATGATGGAATTTTGTCAAGGAGATGGTACGCCACGATTTACCCCATTCTTCATTCCTCGTATTTTAGTGGACATCGCTTCAGGTGTTATTTCTATTAAATACGGCTTACGTGGGGTTAATTATTGTCCTGTTTCAGCTTGTGCAACTTCTAACACTGCTTTAATTGATGCCTTTAATTACATCCGTTGGAACAAAGCGGACATTATCATTTCTGGCGGTTCAGAAGCAGCGATTAATCAAGCTGCAATTGGTGGATTCTCTTCCGCACAAGCGTTGTCTAAACGTAATGATGATTATTCAACTGCATCACGTCCATTTGACATAAACCGTGATGGATTTGTTATGGGTGAAGGAGCTGGTGCGATCATCTTAGAAGAATATGAACATGCTGTGAAACGGGGTGCTACTATTTTAGGAGAAGTAGTTGGTGGAGGAATGGCTGCTGATGCTTATCACTTAACTGGTACACACCCAGAAGGTGAAGGTGCAGTTTTAGGAATGGAATTAGCATTAGAAGAAGCTGAAATTTCTCCTGATGCCATTGACTATGTGAATATGCATGCTACTTCAACTCCTCAAGGAGATATAAGTGAATTAATTGCCGCAAAACGTGTTTTTGGTGAGCGAAAATCATTAAGTATTTCAGGCACGAAATCGATGACTGGACATCTTTTAGGTGCCGCTGGAGCAATCGAAGCAATTGCGTGTATAAAAGCGCTTCAAGAAGATATTGTTCCTCCTACAATCAATACAACTGAAATTGAACCTGAATTCAAGGATTTATTTCATTTTCCGCTAGCGAA
Source organism: Bacteroidota bacterium (assembly GCA_947378245.1). GTDB lineage: Bacteria > Bacteroidota > Bacteroidia > Flavobacteriales_D > Crocinitomicaceae > CANHVK01. The sequence continues at coordinate 56,724 of CANCJF010000002.1, read as the reverse complement.
AGCGGAATCAAAAAAATTAACATACGCAATGAGTAATACCTTTGGATTTGGAGGACATATCGCTTCTGTGATTTTTAAAAAGTTTGAAGAGTAAATTTTAATATTTCTATAAGGCGATTTCTTTGAAACGCCTTATAGAAATATTTAGCAAATCATTTACTTACTATCTGTAGTGATCATCGGAACAGTTTTTCCATCTGTGATAATAATTTTCGCATTCGGTGAATTAACTAAGCTTTTTAACATTTCAATATTGTTGTATTGTAACAATTTATCTGTTAAAGAAGAATTAATAATATCCTGAGCTTTTTTGATAGCTTCAGCTTCAATGATTAAACGTTCAGCTTCTTTTTGTTGTTGTTGAATGATATAGTGCATTTTTAATGCTGATTGTTCTGCATTTACTTTATCTTGAATTGCTTGTACCATTTGAGTAGGTAAAATAAAGTCTTTTAACAAAACAGCATCTACCACAAATCCGTATTGACCAATATGTGAAACTAACTCATCTTTAATTGCGGTCTCTACTTTTTGACGTTCTGTCGCGTAAAGTTCTTTCGTTTCATAACGTGCACTGATTTCTCTTGCTGTTGCACGGAAATTACTTAACACCATTACTTCTTGGTAATTTTTTCCAAATTTTGTGTAGATTTCTTGCGCTTTTGCGGGATCGATATGATATAATAATGCAATGTCAGCTTGTACATTTAAACCTTCTCGAGTTGGGAGTATCAAACTATTTACCACTTCTACCGTTCGCACATTCATGCGAATAATAGTGCTTATAAATGGATTATAGCCTTTTATACCTTGCGTTGAAGGTTGACCTACTAACTTCCCTAATCGTTGTTTAAATCCAATCTCTCCTGGACGAATAACTGCACAACTTGATACTACTATTGCTGATGCACTAAATAGAGCAATGTTTTTTACTAACTTTTTCATAATAAATATTTTAATGATTTTTGAAATAGGCATTATGTAATACCCATGTTAAAAGAAGAAGAATTCTCCAAGAAATAAATAGATTCCAAATAAAAGAGATTATTCTACTGAATAATATGTCTATTTGTCAACCATATTGGCAAATGAATATTTAATGGCGTTGGTTGTTTATAAAAATGAAAGTTATGAGAAACTTCTCCTAATGCAGTAACTAAACCAAAATAATCAATCTCTTGAAAAGTAAAAATGGGTGAAAAATCAGTTTCCTCTTCGTTATCCTCTAATTCATTGTAAACTATAGGAACTTCTTTTTTGATTTTATGAATCTGAAGTTTATCAGAGCTTTTAACATTCGCGTTTTCAGATGTGAAGGAAAATGCTAAAATAGAAAAGCTCATATAGAGTATACAAATCAGTATGCTCAAACATCTTGCTATTTTACATTTATTCATCATCGACATAATTATTATACTTTCAAAAGTAATAGAATATCATTCGAATATAGTGTATTTGGCTTTTTTAACTTTAAGAGGTATTACAATCGATTTGTAACAATATCTTCAACTACACTTGGATCTAATAAGGTAGAAACATCTCCTAGATTATCAAGTTCTCCTTCAGCTATCTTTCTTAATATTCTACGCATAATTTTCCCAGAACGTGTTTTTGGTAACCCACTTACAAATTGTATCTTTTCAGGTAATGCTATTTTGCCAATTTCATCGGTAACAGTTAACAGAATTGCTTTTCTCGCCTCATTTAAATCGTTAGGTACATGTTCGCAAACTACAAATGCATAAATAGATTGCCCTTTTATTGGATGGGGATAACCAACTACTGCGGATTCTATAATTAATTCATTTTGATTAATCGCATTTTCAATTTCAGCAGTTCCAAATCGATGACCAGAAACATTAATAACATCGTCAATGCGACCTATAATACGATACATTCCATCTGTATCGCGTTTTGCACCGTCTCCTGTAAAATAATATCCTGGATATTGAGAAAAATATGCTTCTTTACAACGCTCGTGATTTCCATAGGTAGTTCTAATCATAGAGGGCCATGGAAATTTTATGCATAAATATCCTTCTTGTTCATTTTCTTTAATTTCTTCGCCTTCTTGATTTAATAATACCGGTTGAATACCTGGTAAAGGATAACCAGCAAAAGTTGGTTTTTGTGGAGAAATGCCACCAATTCCTGAAATCATGATTCCACCAGTTTCTGTTTGCCACCAATTATCTACCACTGGACAAGTTCCTTTTCCTATATTATCTTGATACCAATGCCATGCCTCTTCATTGATGGGTTCTCCAACGGTTCCAATAATTTTTAATGAACTTAAGTCGTGTTTTTGGGTAGGTTCTTCTCCAAATGCCATAATTGAACGAATTGCAGTTGGTGCGGTTAAAAATTGAGTGACGTTATATTTTTCAACAATTTCCCAAAATCTGCTCGCTTCGGGATAGGTTGGAATTCCTTCAAACATAACCGTTGTTGCTCCACATAGTAATGGTCCATAAACGATATATGAGTGACCTGTTATCCACCCAATATCTGCTGTACACCAGTGAATATCTCCATCTTCATATTGATACACATTCATAAAAGTGTAGGCAGTGTAAACCATGTATCCCCCGCAAGTATGAACTACGCCTTTTGGTTTGCCTGTCGAACCCGATGTGTAAAGAATAAACAGATTATCTTCACTATTCATTACTTCTGCAGGACAGATGATGGATTGATTTTGGATTAACTCATGCCACCATATATCTCTAGATTCGGTGATTGGACATTCTTCATTCGTTACTTTTAAAACTAACACTTTTTCAATACTAGTTGTTGTGGAAATTGCTTCATCCACCAATTCTTTCAAAGACATTTGTTTTGTACCTCGATTTAATCCATCGGAAGTAATCACCAGTTTGGCATCAGCATCATTGATTCTGTCGGAAAGTGATGTTGCTGAAAACCCTGCGAAAACCACAGAATGTACAGCGCCAATACGGGCACAAGCTAATACAGCAATAGTCAATTCAGGAACCATTGGAAGATAAATACATACGCGATCACCCTTTGTTATTCCTAACGCTTTTAAACCATTTGCACACTGATTTACAGAGTGATGTAATTCCTCAAAAGTGTATGTTCTATTTGTTTGTGAAGGATCATTTGCTTCCCAAATTAATGCTAGTTGGTCTTTTTTTAAGGGTAAATTTCGTTCAAAAATATTTTCGGTAATATTCAATGTTGCTCCTTCAAACCAACGAACCTTTGGTTCTTCAAAATTCCATGTCAATGTTTTATCCCATTTTTTCTTCCATAAAAACGTGGAAGCTACACCATCCCAAAATAATTCAGGATTGGAGACACTAAACTCATATTGTTTTTCATATTCAGAAAAGGAGGATATTTTTAATGTTTTCATAGCAATGATGGGATTTACAAATGATTCATTTTGAATTTGTCATGCTAAGATACAATTTTTACAAACTACATCCATGTTTATTTTACCCTCCCTATTCAAATAAAAAGTTTAAATTTGTGCTCAACTTACTATGGTAAAAGATAAAAAAATAGCGGTTATTGGTGGTGGTAGTTGGGCAACAGCTCAAGTTAAAATCCTATGTAACAACCTAAATAAAGTGTATTGGTTTGTTCGTTCTGAAGAACAAGTAGCCCATATTTTAAATTTCAAACACAATCCTAAATACCTTCAGTCTGTCGAATTTGATACAGATAAATTACATGTTTCAAGTAATTTAGAAGAAATATTAGCGGAAGCGCAATACATTATTATTGCTACACCTTCTGCTTTTTTAACAAAGTTGTTTGAAAATGTAGACAAAAAATTATTTGAAGGTAAAGTTGTCTTTTCAGCTGTAAAAGGAATTATTCCTGAATTTAATGCAATTCCAGCTCGTTTTATTCATAAAACTTTTGATGTTCCTTACCAAAAAATTGGAATTATCTGTGGACCTTGTCATGCAGAAGAAGTTGCTCTTGAACGTTTGTCGTATTTAACTATTGCTTGTCAGGATGAGCTAATTGCTAGTACGATGGCACATGCTTTAGCTTGTCGTTATATTAAAACAACTGTTTCAGACGATTTATTTGGAACTGAATTTTCTGCAGTATTAAAAAATGTGTATGCAGTTGCTTCAGGAATTTGTTCAGGATTAGGGTATGGAGACAATTTTCAATCCGTTTTAATTTCCAATGCGATTCAAGAAATTGAAAATTTCATCGATGTAGTAAGTCCAATACACCGCGATGTAAAATCAAGTGCTTATCTTGGGGATTTATTAGTAACAGCATATTCTAAATTCTCCCGAAATCGTTCCTTCGGTTTCATGATTGGAAAAGGGTATTCTGTGAAAAGCGCACAACTTGAAATGGAAATGGTTGCGGAAGGATATTATGCAGTCAAATGTTTGATGGAAATCAATAAAAAATTCCAAGTGGAGATGCCTATTATCGAAGCGGTATACAACATCGTTTACGAAAAAATATCCCCAGTAATCGAAATGCGTATCCTCTCAGACAAACTATCGTAAAAACGAAATGTTTGCGTCTCTGTCGCAATCTTGTCCGTTTCTCGACACTTCGTCACTCATCACTTCCTTATCCACCTATTTGCTTTGTAGCACAAATAACTTGTTCCAGCACCTATGATTGCTCCTACCAGCACATCAGAAGGATAGTGTACTCCTAAGTACATTCTAGAATATCCAACAGTTCCTGCCCATAACATAGATGGAGCAATGATATACCACTTTGGAAACTCTAAACTTAAGGATGTTGCTAACGAAAACGCCGCACTTGTATGTCCAGATGGAAATGAATAAGATCCTGCGTCTGAATGTTTGAATATTTCGTTTGGATAAGTTGTGAAAGGACGTTCTCGCTTAAAAGCAAATTTCAACGATGTTGTGATAATTCCTGCAAACAACTCTGAAGATACTATAGTGTAAAATTTTTGTCGTGATATACTGTCTTTTTTAAATAGTGAATAGGCAAATATTCCTGCGGGAACACTAATCATAAGCGGCGTTACACTATTTGAAAATGTGGATTGAATTTTTCCTCCTGAAGCTGAATATGAGTGATTTATGTCTTTTAATAGTATATAATCGACATTCTGCGCCCTAAAGTTTGAATATGAAAAAAGTACTACTAATGAAATTAGGATTTTATTCTGCATTTTTTTGTTCTAGGTGAATCGTTCTTTGTGGATAAGGTATGATAATGTGATACTCTCTAAATAAACGATCAATTTCTAAGCGTACTTCAGACTGATAATTACTAATATCCCAGGTGTTTTCTAACCAAAAAAGCAATTCCATTTCTAATCCGTTTTCTCCAAAATTTCGCAATCGAACTTGTATAGGGTTAGATTTTTTAACTTTCGGATGACTCAACGCTGCTTGACGTAGTAAATTACTAACTAATGCCGTGTCTGTCCCATATTGAACATTCACAAAGATAATTGATCTTGTAGCTTCATTTCCTTGACTCCAATTCTCAACATATTCCTGAGTTAGTTTGGCATTTGGGATAATAAAAACATTTCCATCTCTAGTTTCAATTTGAGTAGTACGGACATTGATTTTAAGAATACGTGCAAATACAGGCTCTTTAAATTTTGCATCACGAATCTCAATGATATCTCCAATTTTTAATGTTCCTTCAAATAACAGGACTAAACCTGAAAACATATCTTTAAACACTTCTTGAAAAATGAAACCAATTACGGCTAATAACGCTGCGGATCCTGTAAGAAGTAATCCAAGATTAATATTGAATAAATTGAGACTGAAAAGAATTGAAAATATATATATTGAGTACTTACTCAATTGAACATAAATGTATTCAGTACTTGGATTGTAATTTTTTTGTTGTCTAAATTTTCGATTAAAATACAATTTCGCAAAGTTGACAGACATTCGAGCAGCAAAAAAAAGAACAATTACAATGATGATTTGAAAAAATGAAATATTAATGGTTTTTGATTCGACTAATTTAAAATTTAAAAATTCTGTAAACGAAACGTTGTTATTGTTAATCTTAAAGCTTAAGATTGCGATGTATGCAGCAATTAAATAAATACTTTGGCTGACTAATCGCAACCAAGTCGTTCTTCTACCTTCTACACGTATATTAACACCGATTAAATATTGTTTCAACGATCGATGCACAACACGTCGCAAAATAAATGCAGTGAGATAAATGATTGCTAAAGCAAAAATATTCCACAAACAAACATTGTAAGGTCCTAATTCAAAAAGGGTTTGACTCATCATTAGCGTAATATTATTCTTCCTAATTGTTCTGCAAAACGCATTTTAGCACGTTCAAAATTAATTTGATCTATCAATAACTCTTCAATCTTATCAACATCTTCTTCAGTCAACTGACTTAACTGTTTTCGAATATCATTGATGCGTTGTTGTAATTTATCAGTTTTAAAAGCAAGTATTGAACTAAGCACTGCTGCTTTTAATTTGTCGATTTCATAATTGGTCTCAATGTTTCTCAATTTTAACCAGTTATGACTTAATTCATGTTTGTCTGTTTCAATTTCGGAAACAACTTTTACGATCTCTTGATCTTCGGAACGTAGGTAATGTTTGGCTTGATACGTGATTTTTTCTAAATTGATTCCCTCATTCGCATATTCGTAAATCTTCTGAAAAGTAGGGTCGTTAAAGGTTAATTCATCACGAAATAATTCGTTGCAAATTAATTGAGCAACCGTTACATCTTCTGATGATAATTCTCTTTTTTCATCTGGAATAACGAGTGTGCCATATTTAACTAAAATACGAATCAAATCATACTCTGTTGCATTTATCTCCGTTCCAACTTCGTGGTCATTGGAATGAGGTTGTTCAACTGGTTGCTTCCGTGTAATTGTATAGTCAACTTCAACTGGAACTTCTTCGGGAGAGAATGAAGATGGTTGTTTAGTTAAGGCTGTTTTTCGTAATTTCAGTAACTCTTGGTCGACAATCAATTGATCGATGTCAAATCTACTCGCTATTTCTTTAGCGTAAACCGATCTTGAAATTTGATCTGGGATTAAGGAAATCGAATGTACAATCTCGTGAATTAACTTTGAACGCTGAATGGGATCTGTCGTTCCTTGTAATAATATCTCCGCTTTGAAAGTTACAAAGTCCTTTTTGTTCGTTTTGATGTAATCATCTAATTCTACGGAACTCACTTTTTTAGAATATGAATCTGGATCATCTCCATCTGGGAATAATACGACACGTACATTTAACCCTTCTTCTAACAATAAATCTATCCCTCTAAAAGATGCTTTAATTCCGGCAGCATCTCCATCATAAAGAATGGTTACGTTTTGTGTGTAGCGACGAATTAATTTGATTTGACCATGTGTCAAAGATGTCCCGGAAGAAGATACCACATTGGTAATACCTGCCTGGTGCATGCTTATTACATCGGTATATCCTTCTACTAAAAAGCAATTATCGTATTTGATAATATCTCCTTTTGCAAAGTATAATCCATATAAAATATCACTCTTATTGTAAATGATACTTTCTGGAGAATTGAAATACTTGGCAATTTTTTTGTCAGAAAGTAGCGTTCTTCCTCCAAAACCTAGTACGCGACCTGTAACGGAATGGATTGGAAACATCACCCGACCACGGAAAAAATCGAAATTTCTTCCGTCTTTGGATTTGACTAACCCTATTTTTTCTAAATATTCTAATTTATACCCCTTACCTAAAGCTGCTTCTGTGAAATCATTTCCTTTTTCGAGGCAATAACCTAATTGAAACTTTTCGATAATGTCTAAACGAAATCCACGCTCAACAAAATAACTTAATCCGATAGCCTTTCCTTCATCGGTTGTATGCATACGGTCGTGAAAGTGTGTCTTTGCAAATTCATTAATAATCTGTAAACTTTCACGTTCTGTGACTGCCGCTAATTCCTCCGCAGTTTGTTCTGCTTCTTCTGGTAAGGTAATATTATATTTATTGGCTAACCATTTTAAAGCCTCGGGATATGAATAATGTTCTTTTTCCATAAGGAAGGTAACTACCGAACCTCCTTTACCTGTAGAAAAACATTTGAAGATTTGTTTTGCTGGAGAAACTACAAACGAAGCTGTTTTTTCGTCTGTAAACGGACTCAATCCTTTTAAACTGGAACCTGCTCTTTTTAAATTCACGAATTCACCAATGACCTCCTCAATACGAGAGGTTTGCATGATTTCATCAATGATATGAGGAGGTATTCTAGCCATTACTTATGTCCGTAGTCTTTTTCTTCCGTTAATTTCCCTTGTAAATCATAGGATTTCCATATACCGACTTGTTGATCCATGTCATATTCACCATTATAATGTATTGCTCCGTTTGGGTATTTTACGATGGAATATCCATGTCGAATTCCATGCTCATAATGTGTAGTACTTAATTCTAAACCCTCTGGTCCGTAAAAGGTCCATTTTCCTTGACGTTGACCATTTTCATCCTGCTCGCCTTGAAATTTCTTTTGTTTTTTACCAGGATAATATTCTGTAAAAATGCCATCTCTAACCTCCACCAATGATTCTTTTTTAGAAGTTTTTTTTGTTTTTGGAGCTTCGTTTCGAGAACAAGCTATAAAAAATAATACACTTAATAAGATAAGTAAATACTTGTTTTTCATGAAATTGATTTATTTTTTTCGTTCGATGGAATATTCTACCAAGCCAATTAACGCTTTTTTCGATGGAGAATCTTCAATGCCAATTAATAATTCTAATGCTTCATTTTTTAACTGAATCATTTTTTGTGTTGCATATTCTATACCACCTGCATTTTGAATCAATTCGATAGCACGTTTTATTGATTTAGGATGGTCATATTTATTTTTAACGATGTAGATTAACTCTTTTTTTACCGCCTTTTCAGAATTTGCAATCGCATAAATTAAGGGTAAAGTCATTTTTTGTTCGCGAATATCTAAACCTGTTGGTTTTCCCAAGTCTTTAGAATCTCCATAATCAAAAATATCATCCTTAATTTGAAATGCTAAACCTACTAATTCTCCAAATTTGCGCATGTTTTCCGCTTGATCTTCGCGATCCACAGATGCACTAGCAGATTCGCAAACCGTTGCTATCAAGGATGCAGTTTTCTGGCGAATCACCTCAAAATAAACTTCTTCAGTTATGTCTAATTTTCTAGCTTTTTCGATTTGCAGTAACTCTCCCTCACTCATTTCTCTTACAGCGCGCGCAACAATCTCCAAAACACGAATGTTTTTGTTTTCAATAGAAAGCAAGAGAATTCGCGATAACATATAGTCACCTACAAGTACTGCGATTTTATTTTTCCATAAGGCATTGATCGAGAAAAAACCACGACGTTCGTTGGAATCATCTACTACGTCATCATGCACCAAGGTTGCCGTGTGCAATAGTTCTACGAGGGATGCTGCTTGGTACGTTTTAGCATTGACTTCTCCCAGCATTTTCGCTGTCAAAAACAAAAACATAGGACGCATTTGCTTCCCTTTGCGTTTGATAATGTAATGGGTGATTTTGTCTAATAGTGGGACTTTGGATTGTAGATTGTTACGAAAATGAACTTCAAATTCTTTCATTTCCTGCTCAATTGGCGCTAAAATCTCTTCTACACTCATCATAGTACTTACAAATATAATAGATACTTTTTCAAATTTTAGGAAATATCAATTCAGAATAGTATTTTTATTAAACATCGAATCGTTTACGCCATGGAAACTCCAAAAAAAGATAATAAACCTGCAGTATGGTTGAAATTTTCATCGCTCGGTTTACAAATGGGTCTTTCTATCTATTTAGCGAGTTTGTTAGGGTCTTGGCTCGACAAAAATCATCCTAGCGATATCTTTGCGTATAATAAAGTGTTAACTTTGTTCGCAGTATTCGGATCTACGTTTTCTGTTATCCGTCAAGTAATCAAAATGTCAAAAGACGATGAAGCAAAATAAAACGATTAAACGTATTCTATTCTATAACGGACTATTAGTTGTCGCTTTTTTACTCTTGTATTTTACACACAATTTTCTTGTAGATGCAAATGCATGGAAAGCTCCATTTAGTTTGTTGTCTATTTACTTATTTTTTGGTATTTGCTCCATTGTGTTAATCACAGGAATAGAGTTATTATTCGACTTTAATCCAACGAGTGCTGCCTATGCGTTTTTAGTAGGTATATTTTTAAAAATGGGCTTATTTATGATGATTTTCTTTGCAAAAGGTTTGGCAGAACATCCTTTAAATTTCACCGAAAAAATTGGCATCTTACTCCCTTTATTTTCTTTTTTAAGTATTGAGGCCGCTGCAATAATTTCTAGATTGAAAAAATCAAACTGAAGTTTTTGTTAAAATTCTTTAATTCCTTTTTTTTTTATTAAATTAAGTTGCGTACTTTTGCACTCAATTTAAGTGACGTTTGACTATTTCATCACACTAATATGAAAAATACAAAGCAATATTTCAGTTTATTTTTAGGGTTTATCTTCATGATAATCACTACTTTTTCTTTCGCAAACACAGCAGCTCATAAAGATGCTAAGCATGAAGAAAGTCACAATGAAGGTCCTATTGATACTCCTGAGAAAATCAATGCTTACATCAAACATCACTTACAAGATGCGCATTCTTTTGTATTGTATACAGATGGAAAAACTGGAAAACACGTAGGTTTTGATTTGCCAGTAATCTTATTAGATGGAGGTTTACACGTATTTTCAGCTGCAAAATTTCACCATGGGGAAGCGGTAGTTGAGAGTAATGGTTCATACTACAAATTAGCACACGGAAAAATATACAAAACGAATAAGGAAGGTCACTTACGTATGCATGGGGAGCATCCATCTAATTTCAGACCGCTTGATTTATCGATCACTAAAAGTGTATTAGGGATGTTGTTGACAGGTTTGTTGATGGTTATTTTCTTTAGTGCATTAGCTAGAAGTTATAAAAAAGGTCCAATTCCAACAGGATTAGGAAGGGTTTTAGAGCCATTGGTGTTATATGTACGTGATGAGATTGCTCGTCCAAACATCGGTGAGAAGAAATACAAAAAATTCATGCCTTACTTATTGACTGTGTTTTTCTTTATCTGGATTTTGAATTTATTAGGATTGACCCCACTAGGGTTTAACGTAACAGGTAACATTGCAGTGACATTATGTTTAGCTTTATTTACTTTTATCATTGTTCAATTCAGTGCGAACAAAGAATATTGGGGACACATTTTCTGGATGCCAGGTGTACCAGTTCCAATGAAAATTATTTTAGCACCAATCGAGGTATTGGGTATGTTTACAAAACCATTCTCATTAACGATTCGTTTGTTTGCTAACATTACAGCAGGTCACTTCGTATTGATGAGTTTGATCGCATTAATGATTACGATGAAAGTTGCTTTTGGACCAGTTGCTTCAACTGGAATGTCATTATTACTTTCAACGTTTATATTTGTTATTGAATTATTGGTAGCGTTCTTACAAGCGTTTATCTTTACAATGTTATCTTCTTTATTTATTGGTATGGCTGTGGTAGATCACGACCACCATTAATAAATTTAGAATAAAGAGTTTTTTTGTTTAATCTATAAATCAACAGTTATGTACAATTTAATTGGAGCTGGATTAGTCGTTATCGGTGGTGGTATCGGTTTAGGTCAAATTGGTGGAAAAGCGATGGAAGGTATCGCTCGTCAACCAGAAGCAGCAGGTAAAATCCAAACAGCGATGATCATCATCGGAGCTCTTTTGGAAGGTCTTGCATTTGGTGCTTTGATCTTAGGAAAATAATCCAAAAAGAAACGAAGTGTTTTCCATAACGGTTGGTTATGGAAAACCTTTTTAACTTGATTTATTATTACAAACTATTTAAATAAACAACCATGGAAACTTTATTAAATGACTTTTCGCCAGGGCTATTTGTAATGCAAACAGTGATCTTATTAATATTGATTTTATTAATGAGAAAATTTGCTTGGAAACCAATTTTGAATTCATTGCAAGAGCGTGAAGAAGGAATTGAGAGTGCAATCAATTTGGCGGAACAAGCAAGAAAAGAAATTGCTGAGTTGAAATCTGCAAATGAGAACTTATTAAAAGAAGCTCGTGTAGAAAGAGACAACATCGTGAAAGATGCAAAAGAAACTGCAACTAAAATGGTGGAAGATTCTAAAAATAATGCAAAAATTGAAGCGGAAAAAGTATTAGCAAGTGCACGTCATACAATCGAATTAGAGAAAGCTGCTGCAATTTCTGAATTAAGATTACACGTTGCTTCATTGTCTATCGAGATTGCGGAGAAAATTGTTCGTACGGAATTATCTTCAGACGATAAACAAAAAGCATTGGCTAATAAATTAGCGGAAGATATTAACTTGAATTAATTGTTTGTATGGCTATCAATAGTACAAAATCAGCATCAAGATATGCAAAAGCATTATTAGAGCTTGCGATCGAACAAAATAAGATCGACAAGGTTGCTTCTGATATGCGTGCTGTTGTTGCTGCAAAAAACGAAACAAACGAATTTCAATTGTTTTTAAATAGCCCTTTGATCCAAGCGGATAAAAAGATTTCTATTTTAAATCAATTATTTGAAAACTTTGATGTTCTTTCCACTTCTTTTATGGCATTAATTACCAAAAATAGAAGAGAAGGAATTTTGGCTGAAATTGCTGCATCTTTTGATGTATTACTTAAAGAGCACCAAGGAATTGTACCTGTTACTTTAGTAGCATCTAAAAAATTAGATGAAGCAACTGTTCAATCCATCTTAGCAAAAGTAAAACCAAGTGTGAAAGGTACTGTTGAATTAACAGAAACAATCGATGAATCATTAATTGGTGGGTTTGTTGTAAAAATAGGAAACACGCAGTTTGATTCGTCGGTAGCGAATCAATTAAAGAATTTAAAACAACGTTTAACACGATAGTTTGATTTGCCTTTAGGTAGGCGTAAAATAAAACAATATGGCAGATGTAAAACCAGCAGAAGTTTCTGCAATTTTAAGAGAACAGCTTTCAGGCTTCCGTACAGAAGCTGAGCTTCAAGAGGTTGGTACTGTACTTCAAGTTGGAGATGGTATCGCTCGTATTTATGGACTTGATGGAGTTCAATACGGTGAGTTAATTGAATTTGACGGAGGTTTACAAGGTATCGCATTGAACTTGGAAGAGGACAATGTTGGTGCAGTACTTTTAGGTAAGTCTACACTTGTAAAAGAAGGTGACACAGTTAAACGATTGGGTCGTATCGCTTCTGTTAAAGTTGGTGAAGGACTTGTTGGTCGTGTTATCGATACATTAGGTAATCCTATCGATGGTAAAGGTGAAATTTCTGGTCAATTATATGAAATGCCAATCGAGCGTAAAGCTCCAGGGGTTATTTTCCGTCAACCAGTAACTGAACCATTACAAACAGGTATTAAATCAATCGATGCGATGATTCCTGTAGGACGTGGACAACGTGAGTTAATCATTGGTGACCGTCAAACTGGTAAAACAACTGTTGCGATTGATACAATCATTAACCAAAAAGAATTCTACGATAGAGGGGAACCTGTTTTCTGTATCTATGTAGCAATTGGACAAAAAGGTTCTACAGTAGCTGGTATCGTTAAGAAATTAGAAGATGCAGGTGCTATGGCATATACAGTAATCGTTGCAGCTAATGCTTCTGATTCTGCTCCAATGCAATTCTACGCTCCAATGACAGGTGCTGCTGTTGGTGAGTTCTTCCGTGACTCAGGTAGACCAGCATTAATTGTATTTGATGATTTATCGAAACAAGCTGTTGCTTACCGTGAGGTTTCTTTGTTATTACGTCGTCCTCCAGGGCGTGAGGCTTACCCAGGTGACGTTTTCTACTTACACTCTCGTTTATTAGAAAGAGCGGCTAAAATCATCAATGATGATGCAATTGCTGCTACCATGAATGACTTACCTGAGTGTATGAAAGGTATCGTAAAAGGTGGTGGTTCTTTGACTGCTTTACCAATTATCGAAACGCAAGGTGGTGACGTTTCTGCGTATATCCCAACAAACGTAATTTCGATTACAGACGGACAAATCTTCTTGGAAGGTGACTTGTTTAACGCAGGTATTCGTCCAGCGATCAACGTAGGTATCTCTGTATCTCGTGTAGGGGGTAACGCGCAAATCAAATCCATGAAAAAAGTAGCAGGTACTTTGAAATTAGACCAAGCACAATACCGTGAACTAGAAGCGTTCGCTAAGTTTGGATCTGACTTAGATGCTGCAACAAAATATGTATTGGACAAAGGTGCACGTAACGTGGAAATCTTAAAACAACAAGATGGTGATCCTTACCCAGTAGAAAAACAAATTGCGATTATTTATGTAGGTACAAAAGGGTTAATCCAAAATGTTCCAGTAAACAAAGTAAAAGCGTTTGAAAAAGAATATTTAGATTATTTAGAGGTAAAACACGCTGATATCATGCTTTCATTGAAAGCTGGTAAATACACAGACGAAGCTACTGACGTACTAACGAAAGTTGCTAAAGAAATCGCTTCAAAATATTAATTATAATTAGTGTAGCTTAATTTATTGAGCTACACTTTTTTTGTTACTCTATGGCTAACTTAAAAGAAATAAAAAACAGGATTACCTCTATCTCATCTACGATGCAGATTACTTCAGCGATGAAGATGGTTTCTGCTGCAAAATTGAAAAGAGCACAAGATGCAATTACGCAAATGAAGCCTTATTCAAATAAATTGCAAGAAATTTTAGGTAATTTAAGTGCTACTTTGGATTTATCTGAAAATGCTTTTGCGGAAGTAAGAGAAGAATCTAATGTATTAATCTTAGCAATTTCCTCAAATCGTGGTCTTTGTGGTGGTTTTAATAATAACGTACTTAAGAGAGTTAATCAATTAATTTCTAAAGATTATACTAACTCAAATGTAAATATTCTTTGCTTCGGTAAAAAAATTACAGATTCATTCAGAAGAAGTCCACTTCGTTTAGAGAATGATACAGTTGGTGTAAATGATATTTTTGCAAATCTGTCTTTCGCGAATGCAGCTGAAATTACTGAAAATGTAATTCAACTGTTTTTAGAAAGAAAATACGATAAAGTAGTTGTTGTTTATAATTCATTTGTGAATGCAAGTTCGCAAGATGTGAAAGCGGAGCAATTATTACCTATCGTTGCAACAGTTTCTGAAGATTCAGCGGTTACTAATGATTATATTTTTGAACCATCTAAATCTGAGATTGTTGAGGAGTTGATCCCTAAATCATTGAAAACACAATTTTTCAAAGCATTGTTAGATTCTCATGCTTCTGAGCATGGAGCACGTATGACAGCGATGCATAAAGCAACAGATAACGCGAAAGAATTAAAACGTTCATTAACGTTAAGTTACAACAAAGCGCGTCAAGCTGCGATTACAAATGAAATTTTAGAGATTGTTGGTGGTGCTGAGGCATTGAACAATTAATAGAAAATAGAATTATAAGAAAGGCTACTCGATTGGGTAGCCTTTTTTGATTTAAATTTATAGTATGCTATCAACTTCTAAGATAAATTGGAAATGGGATAACTCATACACTCGTGTTAATGAGTTATTATTTTCAAAGGTTAAACCAACTAAATCTATTCAGCCTAAGTTACTGCTATTTAACAAACGTTTAGCGGAAGAACTTAACCTTAGTGTTGAAAATGTTGATGATTTTGTTTCTTTTTTATCAGGTAATGAACTACCTGAAGGTACTGAATCAATCGCTCAAGCCTATGCCGGTCATCAATTTGGTCATTTTAATGTCTTAGGAGACGGTAGGGCGATTTTAGTAGGAGAACATATCACAGACACAGGAAAACGCTTTGACATCCAATTAAAAGGTGCTGGACGTACACCTTATTCGCGCAATGGTGATGGTCGTGCTACAACGAGTGCGATGTTACGTGAGTATTTTATTAGTGAAGCAATGCATGGATTGGGTATTCCAACTACGCGCAGTTTGGCAGTTGTTGGAACAGGCGATGAAGTGTATCGAGAATATGTGAGTGAAGGAGCGGTATTAACACGTGTTGCTGCAAGTCACATTCGTGTGGGAACGTTTCAATTTGCTTCCAAATATTTACCTAAAGATGAATTATGTGCATTTTGTGATTATGTAATCGAACGGCATTATCCGGAAGTTTCGAAAGAAGGGAATGCCCCTTTGGCATTTTTAAGAAAAGTGCAGGACACACAAATCGATTTGATTGTAAATTGGATGCGTGTTGGATTTATCCATGGTGTGATGAATACCGACAATATGAGTATACCTGGGGAAACAATCGATTATGGTCCGTGCGCGTTTATGAATGCATATAATCCTGCGACAGTTTTTAGTTCGATAGACCGTAATAGTCGCTATGCTTACGGAAATCAACCTTCGATTGCACAATGGAATATTGCTTGTTTAGCAAGTGCTTTGATTCCGATTATCCGTGAGGATAAGGATGAAGCAGTTAAATTGTGCCAAGAAATCATTAATGAATTTCCTGCCATCTATGAACAACGTTGGGCGAAAATGATGTGTTCTAAGTTGGGTATTTTGGAAGAGCAAGAAGGAGATGCGGCATTGATCAAGGACTTATTGCATTGGATGGAAGCAAACAAGGTAGATTATACGAATACGTTTTTGCAGTTGCTTAAAGCTAAGAACGAACACATCGGAATCTATGGGCTAGCAGATTTTCAATCTTGGTTTACGCGATGGGAAAAACGCGTTTCAACATATGTTTGGGAGGAAGTTTGTAGTTTGTTGAACATGTTTAATTCGAAGTTCATTCCACGAAATCATTTGGTGGAGGAAGCATTGCATCAAGCGGCGAATTTGAGTGATTATGGTTTGTTTCATCGTTTGTTGGGAGTCTTGCAAGCGCCGTATGAGGAGCATAAAGGAAATGAAGAATTTCAAGAACCACCGAGGGATGGGGATGGAGATTATAGAACGTATTGTGGTACGTGATGGTTTTTTCCACCTTTTTGCATCGCCCAAAAAGGTGGAGCCAAAAAGTCTAGGCCTCTAGGAATTTTTCTTGAAAATTACATTTCATTTCACTGTCTTCACCCAAACTCACAAACGCCTTTAGCTAATTTTCAAACTGAAAATTAGAAGGCTGAGTTCAAACAAGGGTTTGACTACGTTCCATTACATTTATTTTCTACGAAAATTTCCTAAATGGCCGATTTATGGTTTCAATCAATGATTAGTATTAAATTGTATTTTAAATTTCTAAATCTGGAATAAATAATAATGGTGGACAAACTATTTTATCCACCATCCTTATTTTTTATTTAGCATTGCTTTTCAGCCACATAATTGCTTGGTCAACATTGCTTACTTCTACCAGTTGTACACCATGTGGTCCAGAAAGGGCGGAATATTGTTTTACTGTCATTTCAGTAAACACACTATTTGTAGGTTTGATTGTAATGAAATATTTTATTCCTGCTTTATGAAATGCTGGAAACACTGCTTTATCAATGAATGCTAGTTGTTCTTTTGAAAACAACCCTTTTGCTTGACTTGAATCCACTATCCAAGCTTGTCCATTATTTGCTTTTGCAAATAACAAACTATTGTCGAGTACAGAAGTCTTAAACTCCTCTAAACTTATCATATAAGTCGTCCAAGTATCAATAATTGCTCTAACTTCTGAATTCCATTCGGAACGAATTTTCCCTTCTACTTCGTAAACTTTCATACTTTATAGTTTAAGTTAATTAATAGATAAATGTAGCGTGTTTTTGGGTGTTAAACACTGATATTTATCAGCGAAGTAGTAGTATATAAAAAATAAATTCCAATAATTTGTAGGTGGTTTATTTTATAGATAATCAATTATTTAATAGAAGTTTATGACTGTTTAAAATATCTATTTCATTGAGAATTTATTTTAAAAAATACCTCACGCCTATAAACGTTCTTATCCCTTGCGTTGGGGCGTAGATGTAAGTAGGGTCGAAGGTGAGTCCGTAAGGGTTTTCTGGAGTTACAAGTACTTTTCCATGTGCATCGAGTTTTACGTTTTTATCGAATGGGTCGTTGGTACGCGCGATGATGAATGGATTTTTTTCCTTAAATGGCGTCCAGTTGAGGAGGTTTTTGACACCACCATAGATTTCGAAGTTTTTAAATCCGTTGTAGGTAAACTGAATGTTTTGGATGCTCCACCATGGGGAAACGGAACTACGTGGATCTAGTTCGCCGAGTATTGGTAGACGCATTGGACTATATACATTTCCTGTATAGTCGATTGCTAATTTTGCTTTTTTTATTTTGTAAGAAACTGCCCAAACACCCGTGAATTTTTCTGTAAGTATTTGTTGTCTGGTGATTCCATTTTCTGTTAAGGTATTTTCCATTAGTGTACCACCAGTGATTATTTTGAGACCTTGTATTAGATTCAATTCTACATTCAGGCTTAATCCTTTACTTACAGCGTGTCCGTTTAAATTATCATAGATTATTTTATTGGGATCGGTATCAAAATCTCCGACGATACGGTTGTTGAAGTAGGTGTAAAATGCTGTAGCATCTAGGTTGATTGTTGTTCCCTTTTCTAGCGTAATTTTATGGATGTAGTTGATATTTGCATTGTAGGATTTTTCTGGTCGTAATTCGTGTTTAATTTCTACGGTACGTGCACCCGTTAGTGCTGCGTGGTCTTCGGTGAATAGGTTGACCACTCTAAATCCTGTTCCGGCGTTAATTCGCAGGCTCTTATTTTCCTTAATTGCCCATTTATAGCCGATGCGTGGTGTGAAGATGTTGCCGTGGTAGGAGTTATAGTCGTACCGAAATCCGAGTAAGAGTTTGTTTTTATCCGTGATGGCAATTTCATCTTGTATAAAACTTCCAGGTAACCAGGTTTTTTGAGCGATTGTTGTTGGTTGAATGGTATCCGTATTTTGGGTTGCCGGTGTGTTATCGTCATAGAACGTATATCGCAGAGCGGTTCCGAGTAAAAAATCATGTTTGCCCAGTTTTTTATCCCAGGTAAGTTGAGAAAACCCGATTTGTTGAAGCGCAATGTAGGAAGTTGTTCCATAACGAGAATCTTGAGCGTGGCTGTTGTATGAGAAAGAGAGCATTACTTTTTCTGTAGTTGGAAGTTGATAATTACCGAGTACTTCGTAGCGCGAAGTGTAGATACTTTCCCCATAAATACTGTCTCCACCTCTGAATTTTTTTTCCCATCGAACATCTCCGCCGTTACGATCTTCGTACATACAACGACCCGCTAGGTTAAAGATGCGATTTTCCTTTCTGATAAAATTCCATTTTTGGAATACTGAAATACGGTCTTGTAGGGTCATATCGGTAAAGTTATCCTTGTTTTTATCTATTTTTTGTTGGAAATTGAAGTAGTTGACACCAGTCAGAACCTCCGCTTTTTCTTTGATTTTCATTTTTAAACCTAGGTCTGTATTAACTTCTCCCCAGCTAGTAGTAAAAACATCCGTACTAAATCGGGGCGTATTTTGTGTTTTTTTAGTGATGATGTTGATCAATCCTCCGACTGCTTCACTACCATAAAGGGAGGAGGCAGGTCCTTTGACAATTTCGATGCGATCGACAAGCGAGTTCGGTATTCCCGAGAGTCCGTAAACCGTGGATAAACTACTCACGATTGGCATACCATCAATGAGTACCATCGTGTATGGACCTTCCAAACCGTTGATGTGGATATCTCCCGTATTGCATACCGCACAGTTGAGTTGAGGACGCACACCATTCACATTTTGGAGTGCTTCGTAGATGTTTGCTGTTGGGTTTTTCTTGAAATAGGTTTGGGAATAAACTTCCACAGGGACAGGGCTTTCTGAGCGAGTGATTTCCTTCATGGTTCCAGAAATGACCACTTGTTCTAATTCTTTGGCATTGGAGAAGAGTTCTAGGTTAATGTTAAGCGTGTCTCTATCTTTCAGGGTAATCGTTTTTTCATTTTTGTGGTGTTCGAGGGAGAGTACCCTGATTTTATAGCTTGCGTTTGGTATCTTTTCGAGTATAAATTGTCCTACAGAATCTGTTATGGTGGAGTAGGATGTACCAACAAGTACCACGTTAACCTTTTGTATCGGTTTGTTATCAGCGATTACTTTCCCTGTAATTACACTTTGTTGCGCAGATAGAAAAAACGAACCACAGATAAAAAACAAGGTTAGAATTTGGTGTAATTTGAACATATACAATACGTTTAATCAATAGTTAGGTGTGCAAATATAATAAAGTTAGACTAGTCTAACAAATTTAGTTTGATTATTTGTTTTATCTTTGTTTGTAAGCACTAACAACTACATGTCTATGATTTCATTTACGGAGGAGAATTATTTAAAAGCCTTGTTACGCATTTCTTTTGACAGTGGTGAAACAGGAGTCGGAACGAATGAATTAGCATTGCACTTAGGTGTGAAACCGGCAACAGCGAATGACATGTTGAAGCGTTTACGCGACAAAGCCTTGGTTGATTTTGAAAAGTACAAGAAGATTACCTTAACACGAGAAGGGAAGAATATTGCTACGGAAGTGATACGTAAGCACCGGTTGTGGGAGACCTTTTTGTATGAAAAGTTAGAGTTTAGTTGGGATGAAGTACATGATGTAGCAGAGCAATTGGAGCATATCCAGTCGTCTAAGTTGATTGATAAATTGGAGAAATTTTTGGATTATCCAGCGTTTGATCCACACGGAGATCCGATTCCATCGAAAGGAGGGGAGTTGACCAAGCAATTTCGTAAAACATTGTTAGATATACCAGTCGGTCAGCTATGTAAGATGGTAGCAGTGAAGGATAATTCATCCGCTTTTCTACAGTATGTGGTGAAGGTAGGATTGGGAATTAATAATGAGATACATGTAAAATCGCGTCAGGAATTCGATGCTTTGATGGTGATTGAGGTGAATGGGGTTGAATCGAGTGTGAGCGAAAAGTTTGCCGAGAATATTTATGTAGTGTAATCACTTCCTCTCACCAATCTTAAACTGCACCGTCACGTAGAAATTTCGACCATCAGAAGGTAAAATTCCAGGACCAGGATAGGCCGTAGCTCTACGCGTAAAATAGGATTCGTTTAATAGGTTGTTGATTCCACCTTCAAGGGTAAACCATTTCTTGAAATTATACTTTGCAGATAGATCCATTACAAAATAGGCTGGTACTTTACCGATAACCGCATCACCGCTCGGTTCTACGGAATTAGAAGCGTCCGAGAATTGTGCAGCATTGTATGAACCTTGGATGGTTGCTCCCCAACGGTCGTGTTTGATTTTTACTCCTGATTTCAGGATAATCGGACTCACATATTCTAGTTGTTTACCGATAAAGTTTGCCTCTTTGGAGGAGACATATTTCGCATGGATATAGGAGAAATTCACATAGAACGATGAATTGTATTTAGAGCTGTCATTGATTGCTTTGATAAAGTCAAATTCCACCAAACATTCTACCCCAACATTACGTGCATTTCCAATGTTTGTACGGATTTTTTTGATGCTACCTTCCAGTGGAGTAATTCCAATTTTGTCGCCATAATACAAGTGAAAAGCGGCTACATCGACATATAAATAGCGTTTGATGAATCCGCGGAAACCGATTTCAGCGGTGGATCCATATTCGTCACGCATCGCACTGTCGATCAATAAGTTTGGATTGGTTACTCGAATATCGCTAAAATTGACCGCACGGTAATTCATACAGAAATTTCCATATAGGTTGGTTTGTTTAGTCGTTTTATAAGAAAGTCCAAAACCACCCAAAGGTACAGAACGCGTTAAAGAATTACTGGATTCAAATTTTTGAATAGCGAGTGTATCTTGGGTTAGATTATGGATGCTGTACACTTTATAGTATCCAGAAGAAGCACTGGTAATGTGTTCGTAGCGAAATCCTACGTTGAAGGATGTGCGAGAACTTAAAAACCAAATGTGTTCGGTGAAAAGGGATAGGTTATTCGATGGAAATAAATAGTTGGAATTTTCTAATTCGTTGTTGGAAGTAAATCGAAAATCTGCTTCGCTTCCACCTGGTGCATTTCCTTGTAAAGCAGAGGTTTGTCCGATATAAAATCTTCCTCCGACCAAGGATGCGCCTTTGATGGTTTTTTCTTTGATAGTAAATTCATATTTTTTTAAAAGACGTACTTCGGTTCCAGTATTTTTAAAATCACCGTAAATCAGTTGGCGTTCATTTCCTGGGTCTTGTTGGTTAATTTTCCCTAAAAAACCAAGGGATTGACGGGAGGAAAGAATTCCGAAGGAACGAATGTTAAGCAGTAATTCCGGTTTGATTTCTAAGTTATAGTGCAGTGCTAGCAGGTTCCAGTTTACCTTAAACCAGTTTCTATCTCGGACACTTTGTATTGGATTTTCGTAAAACTGTTTGTCTGTTAATCCGCCCGGCTGTTGCGCATCGTAGCTCATGGTAGTGTATTCTAGGCGAATGGATTGTTTGTCGCTAAAACGATAACCAAGTTGCGCAAAATATTGTTGTTGGTTAAACGGACTATTATTACGATATCCTGTTCCTTCTTTGTATTGGTAATAGGTTTGGTATTCGAATTTGTTTTTGGTCCCGCTAAAACGCAAAAATCCTGCCTTGTACCCAAAGTTACCGACAGTTGCGCGAGAAGTAAACTCAAAAGGAGAATTTTTTGCTGGTTCTTTGATTATGAAATTCATCAAACCGCCGAATTGCGTTCCATATTGTAGCGAAGCAGAACCACGAATAATTTCAATCGCAGAAAGTGCTTCTAAGGGTGGGGTATAGTAGGATTCAGGATAACCTAAAGCATCTGCACTGATGTCGTACCCATTTTGGCGCGTATTAAAATTTGCAGTACGGTTTGGACTTAAACCACGACCACCAACACCCATTTGAATTCCTGCACCATCACTTTCCCAAATGTTGAGTCCAGGAACTTTGGCAAACAATTCCCGTGGATTTGCACTCGATTTGGCACCACCTTGACCTTCTGTTTGTATTAAGGTGCTAGTCCCAGTAGTGATTTGTACGCCTTTGATTGGAGGGAGGTAACCGATATCAAAATTTTCAAAGCGATTCTTGATAACAATTGCTTCTTTCATTTCTTTGGCATTTGCTAGTAGGGTGATGTGGATGAAATTTTTCGTGAGTGAAGAAATTAGAATTTCTTGTGTTTCAAAACCCAAATAGGAGACTTTTATGGTGTCATTTATTGGTTTTTTTAATTCAAACCTTCCATTCCAATCGCTTAAAACTATCGTGGATCCACACATAATTTTAGCGCCATAAATTGCTTCTTTATTCTCATTTTCGACATAGCCATGATACTCCTGTGCATTTGAAGAAGCTGCAAGGAAAATAATGCAAAATAGGATTAGAATTTTCATAGATTAGAATTATAGGATGCTAACCATTTATAGGGGTTAGATGAATATTTTTTTTCGTGTAGATTATGCTTTTTTGTTAGAAATAGTTGGGCATTTCTCCCATTTAAACTCACAAAAATTTCTGCATGGATAGAAGGATTTTGAATGCGAAAAGAACCTTGACTTGTTTGTATTAAACTGTCATTAAATTTTTCATAGAGATGGTCTGCATATTGCTTAATCATATCGGGTTGGGTAGCCATTTGATCGACTTGACCTTCGGTTAAGAAATTTTCATTGCGAATTTGAAGTTCGCGTTTCGATTTTGCATCGCGTACATAGAATGTAGCAAAACCTTCTTTATGCATGAGCATCACTCGCCAAGAGAAACGCATCCCTTCTTCGTGCCAAAACAAGGTTTTTGGTTGCTGAAAAAAACAGCGTATAGGAAGAACTAATTGGATGAATACATACACAACGACACATATAGTAATCAATTTATTAGATTGAAAATGAGTGGTTAAGCTATTTTCATGTTCTTTCCAACGAGTCCATGTTGCGATTTTTGTCAACCATTTTTCGTGGAATGAAGCAGGAAAAAACAACAAGGTAGAGAAAATCATCACCCATGGAAATACACCGATAGGAAATAGAGACCACGTAACGATATGGAATACAACCACAAAGAAATAAGCGTAGGTTCGCGTTTTTCTGGAGAGTAGAAAGAATGGGATAGTAAGGTCGTAGATACAGCCAAACCAACTAAAGGCAAATGCTAACCAACTGCTAGCAAAGAAATCACCTAGGATAGGTAGATCGCGGTATGCTTGTAACCAAATTGCTAAAGGTTGTGCGTGGAGTAACCAATCTGGATTTAGTTTGGCAACGCCAGCAAAAAAATATACGACACCTAATTGGAGTTGTAAGATGCGAATGGTCCATTGGGGAACTTGTCTTTTTTGGATGGAGGGATTTCGTTTGCTGTCCCAAGATAAATATACATTTGCAGGAACAAAACAGAGTAGAAACAAGACCAAACTCACAAAATAGTAGTGATTGAGGTAGTTTGTTTTATCTAAAACTTCAATGTAGGTAAAACTGATAAATGCAAGTAGGGTACTTATTCTGTAATATGCGCCTAATACAATTCCAATAGCTCCAATGAGTAATAGGTTAAAAGGTAGGTACATCCAATTTCCAGGGAGAGGAGAAATACCATCTATGAATCCAAAATAGAATTTAGGTTGGATGTAGAGTTGATCTACCCACCCATTCAATAGAAAACGAAGCGTACCTATGACCATCAATACTCCAAAAATGATTCTGAATCCAACCAAGGGAAGGATAGATGTTTCTTTAAAGAGGTATTGATTTATTCGGTTCATAAACTAATCTCCGTCGTTGTCTGAGTAGGTTATTAATATCCCAAACGCGCTCACCATGTCCGTTTTTAATGCGATCGTATTATAGTGAATTGCATTGTATAAATCGATCATTTTCTGCGTATCTGTATTTAATGCCGTTTCCAAATTATTCGTTAATGCATCGATTTGAGTTAGAAATACTCCCCAATTTTTTTCTAGGGTAGTTGCGGTGGTTGTTTTACCAAGTGCAATCAAATAATCGTGCATGCTTTTTCCGTTTTTTCCATTCATCCCATATCCATGGTATACTTGTTGAAGGGCATGAATATTTGCACGTAACAACTCTTTCCCTATTCCAGATTTTCGTGCTTCCAGATACGCTGGATTTTTTACATTGCCAGTATTTGCACCTAGAGGATAGCCTAATTTTGTCCATTTTAAAATTTCGTAATCTCGGATGTAATTATTGACAAACAAAGAAAACGGACTCGTAGAAGCATTGCTTGTACCATCCACGAACGTGGTACGATAGGTCGCCCAACTGCTAACTGTCTTATCTACTTCCGATTTCATTTTTTGAATCAATTCGGTTACGTATTTTTTACGCGCGGTATTGCCTGAAATAGATTGGTATGCATCCATTTTATATAACAAATAATCCAAGGCAGGAAAACCAACCGCATCGTAATTAGAAATGGCCGATAGGTTATAGGTACCACTTGTGATGTTTGATTCAATCGCTGCTGTGTCGCAAGGGAAAGTACCCAAACTCATGGATAGATTTTGTTCCATTCCAGGTCCGAAATCAAACATTTTCACGTATTGAAAGCGAATGTAAGCACGTTTCCATTGTGTTTTAATACTATCAAACGTTACCTCTGTAGCTTGAGTATCAAAGCTCGACCAAGAAGTCGCTAAAGAAGTTACATCTTGTTGTAACGAAGCATATGATGGGAGAATATAATTGTCCGCTAATTGTTGCAATAACTCCGTTTTTTTAAACGTGTCGTCTTGTGCTTTTGACGTTTTGTCTTTACAAGCAGTAAGAACGAGTACAATTCCTATAATCCAAGCGTATCTCATGGTAGTTTAGCTAGTGAAAGTCCCCTAAAAAAGGACTTTCAATTCATAATTCAAAAGTTAACTATTTTAACTATTTAGTAGCGTCAATAGCTTGAGCAACCGTAAATCCAAAACGAGTAGCGATTTTTGTAGCGATTGCTTCCAGTGCCGTGTTAAGGTAATCGACATCGTATAGACCGTTTGTACCTTTTAGTAAATCAGCCAACATGCCATCTACTTCCTCTTTGGAGAAATAAGGTGCTTTTGTTGTAGGATTTTGCGTGAAACGTAGACACCAGATAAATCCATATGCTTCAGACAATGCATGGAATGCAGCTTTTCCGTTTGCAGTTCCTAATTTTGTTTTCCCTTCGTTTAAGTAAAATACAGCACGTACAGCAGGTACTTTTGCCAGTTCCGTTTTGATAATGTCGATTTGTGCATCACGCGTAGAATAGTCGGCATTCGAAATAGCAGCTCTACCTTTTATGAACGCTTTGTAAATCGCGTCTTTCACCGTGTTGAAATCAGGGTCTGCGTTTACTTGATTGATATATGAAGACCAATATTTGTATACCGCAGGATTTGCTGTTACGTTATCATTTCCATAGATGTAACCATACGCTTCGTCCCACGCGTGTTCCATGGTAGTGTAGGTCTTATCGGTTTCTACTACTTTATTCGTGTTGTTAGCAACATTTGAAGCAGCATCTAGTTTAGTCTTACTTAAGTAGTTGTTTACTACTTGGTCTAACAAACAAGCGCCCATCATACCTTTTGCAAATACCTGTTGAGGTTCTAAACCATTCTCACTAAAAAAGCGATATTTACTTCCGTCAAGGTATTTTCCCGCTACGCCAGCACTTGCCTCCACTTTTGATTTAACAGCAAGTTCTGCCAATTTAAATTGAGCACGAAATACATCGCGTATACTTGTTTGTTCTGCATTAATACCTGAGAAATAATCCGTTGAGGAAGCAGTTTTATCACTTAATTTTTTACCTGAAATGTTTAATGCTTCATCTGTAAATCCAGTTCCATCAAACATTTTCAACAGAGTTGCTTCACTCACTAAAGAGGTATCTGTCATTAACGCACTGATTTGATCTAGCATCACCAAGCGCGTTTTTTGTCCACTAAAATCTACGGTGGAAACAGCGCTAGCATTTTTGAATTCGTAGGAACTAGGGATAGCATAGCTATCAGGGGTTGGTGTAGGGGTAACCTCGTCTTTTTTACAGCTTGAAAACAGTATAGAAGCCATTGCAAGTGAACCAAGAAATATATGTATTTTTTTCATCGTTATTTAGATTGATTTTAAACAAGGCAAAAATATATCCTTGCTAGGGTGGAGACAATACCACAAAAAAGGTATTTTGGAAATTTAAAATAAATTCTAATTATTCGTAACAATCTCCACCTTCAAATCATACAATAAATTATACAAGCCAAAAAAGTACGATTGATGTAAAGGAAATGCTTAGACCCTCGATTGCCGTTTAATTTTTTCAGATTTTCATTCTTGATGAAGGATTCTTTTAATATGAAATGCTAACTTAATTATAGGATAAGCGATAGTTTTAATTGAATTATTTATGTCTAAACCAACAATCTTTCCGTTCGTTTTCATACTCCTTAAATACGGTATTCACAGGAGCACCGTGAATGAGTTGTTTGTTAAATTGGGTTCTCACTAAATAATTGAAAGCCCCCATATCTCCCGTGAAGGCTGTTTTATTGTCAAAGTTTGCCGATTGATGAATGGCGTAAAGTTGTTCTATGAATTTAAATACCAGGGGAGCATTACCACCGATGATCCCACAATTTAAGAGCGTTTCTTGCGCAAATGTTTGTTCGTAGGCCGCAAAATCGGCTATTTTTTCACGAAGATGTGAGCTGTGTGCCTGCATCCAGTCATCGTTCAATGTTTTTGGTTCGTCTCCACAAAATAACGCATTCGAATTTTCGAGATAAAAAGGGTCGAGAAATGGATTTTTTACTAGTGTAACATCGGAAATATCCGTAAGGAAAATATGCTTGTAGCGATGTAGGTGTTCTTGCAAATACGTGTAGTACACAAAATAGCGAAATACGTTCGGATTAAATGCAGTATTGTACGTTATTTTCACGAAAGAAATCGAATCACTGCTGTATTTTTCACAGGTTTCGCGACTGAAATTATTATGAAAAATAATTCCCTGAAGCTTTTGTTCCGTAATGGATGTAGCCCAATCACGAACTAAGGCATAGTTGTCATCTTCCAGCGTGGTTTTTCGATTTACATCGTACACGCTCGTGATATGGCAAGCCAGGATGAGGTTGTTATTTTCAGGCAAAGGAATTGGATGAATACCCATTGTTCGTGAATTGTTCCGTTTTGTTTTTTTTAATCGTTGCACAAATACTGTTTGGAATATTTCGGTGATAAACGTAGGTGCGAAGATCTACTTTTTCGACCCGAAATTGTTTGGATGCTTTTTCGTAAAAATCTGCATCTGCTGCGAAACCACTGCGAAATTGGATGGTGTTAAATACCTTTTTCTTTCCAAACAAAGTACCGAAAAGGATGGTTTCATCTAGGTGTATGAGTTTTGTGAGGTCGTTTTTATCCGGAACAAAATAATCTTCAATGGTATCCGTGATTGTTTCGGTGGTAGAACAAATTAAATCTACCTTTTTTACCGCTTGTAGACACGCACTTAAATGATTGGGTTTGTATTCATCGTCACCGTCAAGTATGGTGATGTATTCTCCGATACTGTTTAATACACCACGATTTATGGATGCAGATTGTCCACGATTACTGTGACGTATATAGGCAATTTTATCTTCGTGTTTATCAATGTATTGCATTAACTCCTCACGATCATGGTCTTTGCTGCCATCATCAATGAGGATTAACTCAAAGTTCTGGAAATCTTGTTTTAATACGGAATCAATTGCTCTTTTGATCAACAAGAAATTGGTATTGTACACAGCCATTAATACCGTTATTTTTACTTCTTTTAACATTGTTGTTTGATACTTCAGTTGATATTCAAACTAGATAAATAGTAAAAACGGTTTACTGTTTTTCGAATCTTTCTAAGTTCGTTAATTCCTATGAAAATAGGCAATTTTCCCCTGTTTACGGTCAAGTTTGTATTAATAAACTAATAAATTACCGAGGGAAACAGCTGATTTTAGTCCAACAATGTAGTTATGTGTATTTTATAAATACCAAATTGTTTTTGGACCATGAAGGAAAACAACGAAGACACGATGCGTGGTTTAGGTTATCTAAAAATAGTTAGAGAAGTTGGGGTGAAAGAGTCTAGAGATAACGAGTTTTGAACTAAACTTTCGTAGGCTTTAGATATATTTCCTATTTCACTTCTTCAATTTCTAATCCTAAGTCAAGGACATCGAATAAAACTTTTTTTGTGATTCCTTGTTCGAATACAAAGGTATATTTACCTGGTTTTGAAAGTTTCCGATTACGAAATACCAAACGATTTTCAACAATAGAGCCCGTTTTTTTCCCCAACCAGCGCCCCTTTTCATCGGTGATTTTGATTTCGAAAGGTTCTCTAGCAAATTCTTTATTTGGTGACTTAGAATTCAAATATATCCATGCATTACTGTATAAGTAACTTGTTGATGTTCTTAGTGTTAAAATAAAATTATATGCTTTAGAAGTATCATTAATTTCTATAGTGAAAGAGGGGTTGTTTTTCTTTGCCCATGTATTGTTTTTGAAAGAATATGACTGTTGGAAATAGGGTTGTTCTTGACAAGCTGTCAAAAACATTATCCCTAAAAAAGCAATTATAATTCTATTATGCATTCGTTTCCGTTTTTGGTCCTTGAGAAATAGGTTCACCATCTCTTCTTGGTGGTTTTCTACGTTTTTTCTTTTTGAAAGCAGGTTTATCTCCCTGTTGTATAGTAGATTGAGGGTTAGTTCCTTGTTCAACAGAAGCAGAAGTTGGTTTTTCCGATTTTATTTCAGTTGGTTTTGGTGATTTAACTTGTGCTTGAGGTGCATTTGGATTTGGACGATTTGGTTTTTTATTTTTCTTTTTGTTGAAATTATTATCAAATCGATTCAAACTATCTTGACCAACTACATTGTCGTAGGCTGGCTCAACTACCACAATATCCACTTTTGCAAAATCTTTCAATGAAGCAGGTTTTTCCTTTCGTGCATTCATTTCCATAATCTCCTTTACTCGTTCAGGAGTAAGTGCTATGAATTCTCCACCTTCTTGGGTAAAGAACATCAAACGCTTAAACACATCCGTTTTTACGTGGAAAGAAGTGCCTTTTTCTGTATATAATTTTGTTTCAGCAGCAGGGAACGCTTTTAAAGCATCCAAATAACTGTCTAATTCGTAGTTTAAGCAACACTTTAATTTACCACATTGACCTGCTAATTTTTGTGGGTTTAAGGATAACTGTTGGTAACGTGCTGCAGATGTAGATACAGATCTAAAATCAGTTAACCAGGTAGAACAACATAATTCACGACCACAAGAACCAATTCCTCCCAAGCGAGAAGCCTCTTGGCGTGAACCGATTTGACGCATTTCTACACGAATCTTGAATTTTTCTGCCATGTCTTTGATTAACTGACGGAAATCTACACGGTCATCCGAAGTATAGTAAAAAGTAGCTTTGGTTAAATCTCCTTGGTATTCTACATCTGAAATTTTCATATCCAAATTGAGATTCACAGCTAAGGTACGTGATTGGTACATTACCTCTTTTTCTAATTCTCTGGATTGCATCCATTTCTGAATATCTTCTTGCGTTGCAATTCGGTAAATCGCAGGAGTTTCTAAATTTTTCGGATTAGAAACTTTCTTTTTTACTTGTATTCTGGCTAATTCGCCAACAATAGATATTACTCCTATATCGTAACCAGGACTAGCCTCAACTGCAACCACATCTCCTACTTGTAAGGATAAGTTTTTACCGTTACGATAAAATGCTTTTCTACTATTTTTGAATCTTACTTCAACTATATCGTAAGTTTTTTGACCAACTGGTAATTGCATATTTGCCAACCAATCAAAAACCCCTAATTTATTGCATCCTCCAGAACTACAGGTACCATTATTTTGACAGCCTCCAGGTGTTCCACCACCCGTGCTACAATTGGAACATCCCATATTTTCTTTTTTTGAATTACAAATATACGATTTTTATTTTTTTAAGTGTATGCCATTTCCAAGGCAACCAAATTCAATTTACTTAGTTATGTTAGTACTAATCAATTAACTAAATTAACTATGAAAAAAAACCTTACAAAGTTTCTTTTTGTCTGTAGTTGCGTGTTCTTACTTACTTCTTGGGTAGTTGCACAAGAATTTGTAACGACTAAGAATGCGAGTGAGCCTGGCAAATGCGATGGTATTGCCAAGTTAACTACAAAACAAAAAATTACAAATTGGTATTGGCAAAATGCGGATGCTAAACTTTTACAAAAGTCAGGCGATTTGCTTGATTCTTTGTGTGCAGGTAAGTATGCAATCGTGTATTTTGATTCCTTAGGAAACAAAAACACCTATGATTTTGCAATTAATACAAACCAAGTTACCGACAAATGTGCTGGTTTCAGTGCGCTCATTAAACAAACTGTAAATAATACTGGGAAATCACCAAATTGTAATGGTGCTTTATCTGCAGGTGTAAATGGAGGGACAGCGCCTTTCACATTTTCTTGGGTAAATGCAAATAATGCTACTGCGCAATCCGTTCAAGGCTTATGTGGTGGAACGTATACTGTTCAAGTTGTAGATGCAAATAATTGTTCAACTTATGCAAAGGCTACGATTACTAATCCAAGCGATTCAACAGTTGTAAATAAATGTGATGGCTTCAAATTGGAATTGTACAAATCGGAAAACAATAAAAAAGGTTCGTCTTGTACAGGAATGATTGCTGTAAAACCAGTTGGAGGAAAATCTCCTTTTGCTTATGATTGGAGTAATGGAGCAAAAACTCAATATATTCAAGGTGTATGTGCTGGAAAATATACTGTTATTGCAACTGATTCTAACAATTGTAAAGCTGAATTCACGAATGAAATCACAACTGATTCTTCTGTGGTTGTAAACAAATGTGATGGCTTCAAAGTAGAAGTTGCGGGTTTTGCAAACAACAAACAAGGTGCTGCTAACTGTGTTGGTTTCATTGAAACTAAATTGATAGGTGGTAAAAAACCATTTATGTATTCTTGGACTAACGGAGCAAACGAACCATATATCAAAGGACTTTGTGCTACTAAATATGGTCTTAATGTAAAAGATTCTAACGGATGTGTAGCGACACTTTCAAAAGAAATTGGAACCGACTCGACAACGACTGGTACTAATCCATGTACAGGTTTCAAAATTGAATTCGTGAAAGCTGCTAACGACAAAGCGGGTGATACGATCTGTACAGGAGGTATCGTTGCAAGAACAATCGGTGGTAAAGAACCTTTTAATTTTGAATGGAATAATGGTGTTAAAACTCCTTATTTAGAAGGTGTTTGTGCAGGAGTTTATTCATTGACAGCGAAAGATGCAAACAATTGTTATGCTGGTTTCAAATATGAGATAAAAGCAGAACAAGTGGTTAAAATTGATTCTTGTGCTGGATTCAAAATTGAATTAGTGAAATTCGTAAATGATCAAGCGGGAGATTCTATTTGTACAGGTGCTGCAGTTGTAAATGCTGTTGGAGGAAAAGCTCCTTTTACTTACATCTGGTCAAATGGTGCAAAAAGTAATTACAACGAAAAATTATGTGCAGGTTCGTATAATGCGTATGCAATTGATGCTAATAACTGTAAAACGTATGTTGCTGTAACAATCAAAGCGGATACAACTACAACTACTAAGAAAAATTGTGCAGGATTCATAACTAACCTAGTTGGAATGAAAAACACATTGAAAGGTGGAATAGTTTGTAGTGGTTATTTAGCTGCAGGAATCGTAGGTGGTCAACAACCATATACTTATTACTGGAGTAATGGTTCGAAAGATATGGCAATCAAAATGCTTTGCACTGGAAAATATGGGTTCAAAGCGATTGATGCAAATGGATGTATTTCTTCTTTTGAAACAGAAGTGAAAGAAGATGCATTATTGGATTCTAATAAATGTGCTGGTTTTGCTGCAAATATTATTGTAAAAAATACACAAGCTGGAGCAAAAGAATGTAATGGTGTATTGTATTCAAGTGTGACAGGTGGTAAAGAACCTTATGCTTTCTTATGGACAAACAGTAAAACTGATAAATATATTTCAGGTTTATGTACTGGTGTATATGGTGTAAAAGTGACTGATGCTAACGGTTGTGCAGTGAAAATAGAAAAATACGTTGGTAAAGATTCTATCGTACAAAATACATGTGCAGGTTTATTTGCAAACGTGTATGTGAAAAACGCACGTAAATTCGAAAAACCGTGTACAGGTGCATTGGTAGCAAATGTTGGAGGTGGTAAAGCACCTTACAAATTCAAATGGTCTGACGGGTCTAACTTACCAGCATTGAAAAATGTGTGTGAAGGTAGTTATACATTAACAGTTTTGGATTCTTTAAACTGTCAATTAACCATTGAAAAATACGTTGGTTTAGATTCAATAGTAAATCCGTGTGCTAACTTCTATGCTAAAATTTCTGGAGTTGAACGTTGTGGATTAAATGCTGCAACTTGTAATGGTGCATTAGCTACAACTGTTGTTGGTGGTAAAGCTCCTTACGATTTCTCTTGGAATACAGGTGCAAAAGCTCCATCGATCACAAATCTTTGTGCGGGTGATTATTCTGTAGAA
This sequence comes from Bacteroidota bacterium, assembly GCA_947378245.1. GTDB lineage: Bacteria > Bacteroidota > Bacteroidia > Flavobacteriales_D > Crocinitomicaceae > CANHVK01. The sequence continues at coordinate 23,133 of CANCJF010000002.1, read as the reverse complement.
ATTATAGATGCAAACAAATGTAAAATAACCTTGGATGCTAAAGTATATATCGATTCTACTAAAAATAAATGTGATGGATTCTTCACTAAGGTTGTTTCAGTGAAAAACGATAAAGCGGGCGACAAAGAATGTTCAGGTGAAATCGTTACTAAAACAGAAGGCGGAACAGCTCCATTTACTTACAAATGGTCAAATGGTAGCACAACAAATACTGCATCTAAATTATGTGCAGGTAACTATTACATGTATGTTATTGATAAAAATGGATGTATTAATAAATTAGAAAAATTTGTTGGTTCTGATTCTATTGTTAATCCATGTAAAGATTACTTTGCGTATGTTTCTAAGGTAGTTGACTACTCGGAAGATGATGCAACTTGTGCAGGTAAATTAGAAGTTGCAGTGAAAGGTGGAAAAGCACCATTTACATACACTTGGAGTACAGGAGCGACAACAAATGCAATTGCTGATTTGTGTGCGGATGGTTATTCTGTTTTAGTGAAAGATGCTAATAACTGTGAAGTGAAATTAGGTGCGAAAATAACAAAATTACCTTCTAAGAAAGTTACATTAAAAGCTAGAGTTTATACAGCAGACGTTACTGCAGCTGGAAGCTGTGATGGCGCAATGAAAATTCAAGTTGAAGGTGGTGTTGCTCCTTACAATTTCTATCACTCAAATGGTGAGGTTGGTCAGTACAGAACAAATGTTTGTCCTGGTGTTTACTCTGTAATCGTGAAAGATGCGAAAGGCGATGTAGTAGAATTGAAATACTTAATTTCTGCTCCTACAAACAAAATCGACAACAAAAACGATTCATTGAAAGGAAAACCAGTTGCAGATACTGTGAAATCTACTGTGACGAAAGAATGTTCAATCGACTTTAATGCAATTGACTCAGTAAAAATTGCGAAAAAAGACTACAAAAAAGATACATTAATCGTTACTTGGGCAGTGTACAACGCAAACAAAGTAGTTTATGTAACAGATGCGTATGTATTTACAAAAGGTAAAGGAGTATACAAAATCAAGTTAGATCTTTACTGTGATGAGGTAAAACAAATTGGTAACTACGTAACTGTTACTGAAAATGTATTATACGAATTACAAGGTCAAGCTGCTTCTGTAAACGAATTGACTGCTTTAGAAGCTGTGGTTTATCCAAACCCATTCTCTGATAAAGTATCTATCCGTTTAGACAAAGTGCAAGATTACAACGTTCAAGTAATTGATATGTCTGGAAAAGAATTATTCTCTAGTTCATATGCCAACACAAATGCAATTTCTATGGATTTAGGAGACCTTGCTCCAGGACAATATTTAGTGAAAATCGTTAGTGAAACTATTAGTATCACACGTATGATCTCAAAATAAAATACTGAAAACGTATGGAAAGCGCCTCACAGCAATGTGGGGCGTTTTTTTTGTACTTTTATTTTTTATCTTTGATACATAGAAGTATACCTTATGAATCTTTCCGACGTAAAATTTGATTGCAGACACTTTAGAACTGGAATTCCTTGTCTCCCAAATAAACAAAACAATGCTGTTTGCGCAACATGTACACAGTACGATAAAATTCAAACACGCATTTTAATTATCAAGTTAGGTGCATTAGGAGATGTAATTCGTACAACTCCTTTGTTAGAACGATTCAGAAATGAATATCCTGGTGTACATTTTACATGGTTGACCTTAAGTCCAGCGATACTTCCAAAAGATCAAATCGATGTAATTTACAAATGGGATTTTACATCCGTTTATACCATCGAACATTCAACGTTTGACATAGCAATTAACTTGGATAAAGACCCTGAAGCATGTATGTTGTTAGCAAATGTAAAAGCTCTTGTAAAATATGGATATACGTGGGAGAACAACCACATCGCTCCAGCAACTGAGAAAGCAACGCATAAATTGTTGACTGGATTTTTTGACGAATTATCTAAGAACAATACTAAAAGTTACCTAGAAGAAATTTTTGAAATTTGTCATTTCGATTTTAGAAAAGAAGATTACCAAATCAATTTGAATAAAGAGCTAGCAACAACTTGGAAGTCGAAATTACAAGACCTAGCAAAAGGAAAAACGATTGTTGGGTTAAATACTGGGTGTGGACCAAGATGGAACACACGACTTTGGTCGGAAGAATCTTGGGAAAAGCTAGCAAAGAAATTAAGTGAATTAGGATATTATCCTGTTTTCTTAGGCGGAGAATTAGAACACGAGAAAAACCTCAAAATGGCGGGTGTGACAGGTGCGCATTATCCAGGACATTTTTCGTTAGAAGAATTTATCGCTTTGACAAACGCCTGTGATATTGTCGTGACTCAAGTTTCGATGATGATGCATATTGCTACAGCCTTACGTAAAAAAATGGTGTTGTGTAATACTATTTTTAATAAGCACGAATTTGAATTGTATGATCGTGGGATAATCGTTGGTCCTCCAAATGAATGTGTGTGCTTCTACGGAAATACATGTGTGAAAGGTACATCGTGTATGCACGACATTACTCCAAACGATTTTGTACAAGCGATTCAAATGTTAGCTAATAAATAAACTATGAAAATCGCTTTTTTATCTACGTTTTATCCGTTTAGAGGTGGTATCGCACAATTCAATGCCTTGATGTATCGGGCATTTGAAAAAGAACATACTGTAAAAGCATTTACGTTTAAACGTCAATATCCTAATTTTCTTTTCCCAGGAGAAACACAATATGTGACCAAAGAAGATATTGCAGACGAAATTCCTTCAGACGAAGTGTTGGATACGATTAATCCATTGACTTACGTGTCAACAGCACGTAAGGTTAAAAAGTTTGCACCAGATATTTTTATTACAAAATATTGGATGACCTTTTTTGGTCCTTCCTTAGGATATGTAGCTAAAAAACTAAATAAAAATGTCAAACGTATTTCGATTTTAGATAATGTCATACCACATGAAAAGCGTTTTTTTGATGGTTTTTGCAACCGCTATTTTTTAAATAACAATGATGGATTTGTAGTGATGTCAGATGCGGTATTGAAAGACTTACTTTCCATTAAACCAGATGCTAAATTTATTCGTGTCAACCACCCTGTATACAACCATTTTCCTGCACCTGTGGATCAAGCGTTTGCACAACAAAAGCTAAAAGTAGATACCACTAAAAAAACAGTGTTGTTTTTTGGTTTCATACGTGATTACAAAGGATTAGACTTGTTGATTCAATCCATGGATTTGTTAGATGACACTTATCAACTTATCATTGCAGGAGAAGTTTATGGTTCATTTGATAAATACCAAGAATTAATCGATCAATCTAAAGCAAAAAGTCGTATTGCTTTGTACAATCAATATATTGGCGATCATGAAGTGGCGGATTATTTCTCTGCTGCAGACGTTTGTGTATTGCCATACAAATCAGCGACACAATCCGGAATTACATCCATATCTAATCATTATAATCTTCCAATCATTGCAACCAATGTTGGAGGATTAAAAGAAACGATTCATCATCAAAAAACAGGATTAATCGTTGATAAGCCAGAGGTAGAGTCCATTGCGACTACAATCCAATCTTATTTTGAAGGAAACTACAAAGCAACATTTGCAGCAGAAATCGAAAAAGAAAAACAAGAAAATTCTTGGGAAAACTTTGTAGAGAGAATTATTGCTTTTAGTAAAACGTTGTAGTTTACTCCTTTTTCTTTTCTCGTTAAAAAAAGTTAATCACACTTTTTCTTCGACAATTAAAATTAATTTTAAATCAAACTAATGATGGGATGCGTAAAATTAGAATTAATTGGATAGTAGGAATTGTTGCGATTGCAATGGTTTCTTTACTACTAATTCAGTTTTATCAAGTTTCTCAACAATACGATCGCAAATCAGAAGAATTTAAGGACAAGGTAAAAACCCTAATTGAACGCATTGCCATTCGTCATGAAAAAGCTATCGAGTTACGCAAGTACATGCACGTTGTAAACAAAGATTTTAGTCCTGAATACAAAGACATCCTCAAAAAAGAATTTCAGAATCTATTAACTGCCGAAGAGAGCATTACCATCCGGGATACGGTACTACTTGAAAATGGAAAATTTAATAAATATTTACTTATACAAGGTGAAGCATTTGATACCATTTCAGGTTTAAAAACCAATCATCAAGTGTTAGCAAAAGATGTTAGAAACATTCAACAATTATTTAATCAAGACATCGTAAAATCGAAACAAGGAGCAAACGAAGAAGTGTCTAGCCAACTGGATCACCGTGTAATGCGTCAAATCTTTAAAAAGTCAAAGTTAATCAATGAAATGTTGTTTGTTGCATTTCACGATAATTCATACATCGAACCTGAAAAACGCATCGACATCCATTTTTTAGATTCTATTATAGCTTTTGAAACACGTACTGATAAATTACCAACTGAATTCCGTTTTGGAATAAAAAATGAAGGAAATGAAGCGGTACATTTTTGTAGTTCAACACCACATTATTCCTGTAAAATAGATACTACGGACGCTATTAAAACGGTGCTTTTTCCATCAAATATTATTGATGAATCGTTGTATTTGTATTTAAAGTTTCCGACAGAGAAATCCTTTATTTTTCATGAAATGTTTATTCCGTTTGCTATCAGTATGTTGTTGGTGTTGTTGATGGTCTACGCGATTTCATATATGTTCCGTACTATTATCACGCAAAAGAAATTAAGTGAATTGAAAAATGATTTTATTTCTAACATGACCCACGAATTTAAAACACCAATCTCTACTATTTCCCTAGCGTGTCAGGCAATGAGCGACAAAGACATGATGGGGGAGGAAGCAACCAAAACGGCCCCTTACATAAATATGATTCATCAGGAGAATAAACGTTTAGAACTATTGGTTGAACGAATTTTACAAAGTGCGGCAATTGATAAAAAAGACATTGAAATAAAATCAGAAGACATTAATTTAACCGAAGTTGTGATGGAGTTGTGTCGAAATGCGCAATTTAGAATTAAAGACTTAGGAGGTGAAATAGTTGAGAATATCGATGTAAAAGTAATACACATTCAAGGCGACAAAATGCATACGGTCAATGTAATTTCAAATTTGATTGATAATGCAATTAAATATAGTAAGGAGATACCTCGTGTGACCGTTGGACTTACACGGATTGAAAATTCTATCTTTTTAAGTATTAAAGACGAAGGGATTGGGATACCAAAAGTACATATATCCAAAATTTTCGACAAGCTATATCGTATACCAACTGGTAATGTACATAATGTGAAAGGCTTTGGACTTGGTTTGAGTTATGTAAAGGCGATTGTAACTTTAAATAGTTGGAAATTAGACGTTAAAAGTCAAGAAAATATCGGTTCGGAATTTACCATTCAAATTCCAAGTAAATCTTAAAAATCAAAACACATGGAACATAAATTAAACATTCTATTAGCAGAAGACGACGACAACTTAGGGTTGTTGTTACATACTTACCTTACTTCCAAAGGATATAACGTGAAATTAGCACGTAATGGAAAATTAGCATTGGAACATTTCAATTCGGAGAAAGTTGATTTTTGTATCCTAGACGTTATGATGCCTGTGATGGATGGAATGGCAACTGCCAAAGAAATTCGTGAGTTGAATAGACAAATACCAATATTGTTTTTAACAGCAAAATCATTAGAACAAGATAAATTAGCTGGATTTGCAGCAGGTGCAGATGATTATTTAACCAAACCTTTTTCGATGGAAGAACTTCTTGCTCGCATAGAAGCAATTAGTCGTCGTGCAATCAGTAAAAATCCTGCTACAGATGGGAAAGTGAATATTGGTTCTATTGCCTTCGATGTGCAAACACGTATGCTACACCTACCTTCAGGAGATGTTAAATTGACTACGAAGGAAAATCAATTGTTAAGTTTGTTAACCAAAAACACCAACGAGATAATTGATCGTCAGGCGACCCTACGCGCAATTTGGGGGGATGATAATTACTTCAATGGTCGAAGTATGGATGTTTATATTGCTAAATTGAGAAAACTTTTAAAGGAAGATCCAGCAATCGAAATCATGAATGTACACGGAAAAGGATTTCAATTGATTGTGAAGTAGTATTTTTGCATCATTATGAAATACTTGATCATCGGACTAGGAAATCCAGGATATAAATACGAAGAGACACGTCACAACATCGGCTTTAAAGTCGTGGAAGCATTTGCGAAAGAATGTAGTGCAAACTTTGAAGTGAAAAAATTTGGTGATGTTGCTCAAGCGAAATACAAAGGTCGACAAGTAATTCTTTTAAAACCGAATACCTACATGAATTTAAGCGGGAAAGCAGTCAATTATTGGATGCAAACCGAAAAAATTCCGAGAGAAAACATATTGGTTATTACAGATGATTTAGCGCTTCCATTTGGAAAACTTCGCATGAAAGGAAAAGGCAGTAGTGGTGGACATAATGGGTTAAAAGATATTCAAGCGGTTTTAAATTCGACCGAATATGCACGATTACGTTTTGGTGTAGGAGATGAATTTAAACCGGGTCAACAAGTTGATTACGTTCTTGGAGAGTGGAATGCTCACGAAAAAGCGACCTTGGAAGATCGAATCAAAATTGCAACTGAATTTATCAAAGGATTTACAACTATTGGAATTGGCTTAACCATGACCAATTGGAACGGAAAATGAGAATTTCAATAAATTGCTTTATCTTGTTCAACTTCAAAATTAAAATCCTCATTTACAATTGTAATCCCGATAGCAATCGGGACCAGGTTTAATTTTTTGTTTGCCTCGATAAATCTAATTTCTTGTAATTCTTTAGCTTTTAAAAGTATTATCTATTTAGATAATACTTTAGGTATTCTAAAATAATCAGAATCTCTCTTTGGCGCATTTTTCAATGCTTCTTCATGGGTTAAGGAATCAACAGGGATATCTTCACGTAAAACATTTACCTCATCAGACATGAAAATTAGTGGTTCAACACCTTCTGTATTAACCTCCGACAATTTATCCATGAAAGTAATAATGCGTTCCATATCTTCCTGAATCGCTTTTTTACTGTCACCCGTAAATTCTAATCTTGCCAAATGTGCAATGTGGTCTACAACTTTTTCGTCAATGTGCATGATACGTGATTTTTGACAAATATAAGTAAAAAGACCGCTTCGCTCAAAGACTTGGAGACAAAAGACCGCTTCGCTCAAAGATTTTAAGATTAAAGACATATTTTCTTTCAGTCTTTCTTCTTTGCTCTTTCAGTCTTTGCTCTTTTTTCTCTTAATTTCTTTCCGAAATTGTTAAAAAAAACTAAAATTCATTAATTTAGCAGTTTGTTTCTTTGGGTAAATAGATGTCAACCTAATGCCAGTGTTTTCAACTATTTGACTATCAGAAACATATAAAAAATTAATTGAAATTTACACATTTATGGAAACACCAATTAGTTACGTTCCTATCTTAATTCAGCTTGCTGTTGCTCTCGGATTCGTGGTTACGACCATTTTTGCAACACATATTTTAGGACCAAAAAGAAAATCAAAGAAAAAATTAGATCCATTTGAGTGTGGTATCGAGTCTTCTGGTAATGCTCGTGTTCCTTATTCTGTGCGTTATTTCTTAACTGCTATTTTATTTGTTTTATTTGATGTGGAGGTAATCTTCATGTATCCTTGGGCAGTAAATTTTAAAGCTTTAGGTTTGACAGGATTATTAGAAATGTTTTTATTTATAGGACTTCTTTTATTAGGCTTTTTCTATGTGATTAAGAAAGGTGCTTTAAAATGGGAAGACAACAACTAGACTATGAGTACAGAAAATAAAGATATCATTGAATCTTCGGTAAATATTACCAAAGCACCGGAAGGAATTGAAGGGGCTGGTTTTTTTGCCACTTCGTTGGACCAAGTTGTTGGTTTAGCACGTAAGAATTCTATTTGGCCTTTACCTTTTGCCACTTCTTGTTGTGGTATTGAGTTTATGGCAACCATGGCTTCTCACTACGATTTAGGTCGTTTTGGTTCGGAGCGTTTAAGTTTTTCTCCTCGTCAGGCGGACTTACTAATGGTAATGGGAACGATTTCTAAAAAATTAGCTCCTGTTGTTAAGCAAGTGTATTTACAAATGGCTGAACCTCGTTGGGTATTAGCGATGGGTGCATGCGCTTCTAGTGGAGGTATTTTTGATACGTACAGTGTATTGCAAGGAATTGATCGTATTATTCCTGTGGATGTTTACGTACCAGGTTGTCCTCCAAGACCAGAGCAAGTAATTGATGGTATCTTGAAAATTCAAGAATTAGTTGGAAAAGAATCACTTCGTAGAAGAAGTTCTCCAGAATATAAAGAGTTATTAGCATCCTACGGAATCGAATAATATGGAAAACGTAACGGAATCTATTGGAAAAGCATTACACGATAAATTCGGTGATGCATTGGTGAAACAAGAATTAATTGTTGATTTCCCAACGTTCACATTAAAAAAAGAAAGCATTTTAGACGTGCTAACTTTTTTATATGATTTTGAAATCTACAAATTTCAATTCTTAACATCTATCTGTGGTGTTCATTACCCAGACAATGTAAAAGAAGAAGAGTTTTGTGTTGTGTACCAATTAAACGATATGGTGAAAAACCAACGTATTCGTTTAAAAGTATATACTTCAGAAGCTAAAATTCAAGTACCAAGTGTTACTTCCCTTTTCTCTACCGCAAATTGGTTGGAAAGGGAAACGTATGATTTCTTTGGAATTGAATTTACAGGTCACCCTAATTTAACGAAAATCTTAAACATGGATGATCAACCTTATTTCCCATTGCGTAAACAATACCAATTGGAAGATGAGACAAGAGATGATAAAGACGATAGCAAGTTTGGACGATAATTAATCTGTTACAGATACGTATATTATGAACGCAACAGAATTAGAAAAAAAGAGAGTAGAAGCAGAAAAATTAGGGTATTCTATCCTAAATTTAGGTCCTACCCACCCAGCAACACATGGTATTTTCCAAAACATCCTTACAATGGATGGAGATATCATTATGGATGCTGTCCCAACGGTGGGTTATATTCACCGTGCTTTTGAAAAATTAGCCGAAAGACGCGCTTTTTATCAAATACCTACACTTACTGACCGTTTGAACTATTGTTCGGCTCCTATAAATAATTTCGGATGGCACATGACCATGGAAAAATTATTGGGAATCGAAGTTCCAAAAAGAGCACAATATTTACGTGTAATTTTAATGGAATTTTCTCGTATTGCGGATCACTTAGTTTGTAATAGTGTTATCGGTGTGGATACAGGAGCTTTAAGTGGTTTCTTATTTGTATTCCAAGAAAGAGAAAAAATATACGAAATTTTTGAAGAACTATGTGGTGCTCGTTTGACTACCAACATGGGTCGTATCGGAGGTTTAGAAAGAGATTTTTCTCCACGTGTTTGGGATAAAGTAAATGCTTCCTTGAAAAGTCTACCTAAATTATTAGCTGAATTTGAAAAGCTACTAATGAGAAATAGAATCTTCATGGATCGTGTAGTTGGTGCAGGACCAATTTCTGCAGAAAGAGCATTGAATTATGGTTTTACAGGGCCAAATTTACGTGCTACTGGTGTAGATTACGATGTTCGTGTTGCTGCTCCATATTCTTCCTATGAAGATTTTGAGTTTGATATTCCAGTAGGAACAAATGGGGATATTTACGATCGTTTTATGGTTCGTCAAGAAGAGATGCACCAATCGTTACGTATTATCAAACAAGCAATTGCAAAATTACCTGAAGGACCAATCCACGCGGATGTTCCTGATTTTTACCTTCCTCCAAAAGAAGAAGTATACCACAACATGGAAGCATTGATTTACCAATTCAAAATTGTAATGGGTGAAACAAATGTGCCTGTTGGTGAAGTATACCATGCAGTGGAAGGTGGTAATGGTGAGTTAGGTTTTTACTTAATTAGTGATGGTGGTAGAACTCCATTCCGTTTGAGTTTTAGAAGACCATGCTTTATCTATTACCAAGCATATACAGAAATGATTAAAGGGACTATGTTGTCCGATGCTGTTTTGACGTTGAGTAGTTTGAACGTGATCGCAGGGGAATTAGACGCATAGTAGTTATTCAATTATAAGTTAGGAGAATATGTCCAAAGAAATAGTTTTTTCAGCTGAAACACTTGAGGTTGTAAACAAAATAATAAAACGTTATCCGGAAGGAAGACAAAAATCTGCATTACTACCTGTACTTCACGTAGCACAAGCAGAATTTGATGGTTGGTTAAGTTCGGAAGTAATGGATTATGTTGCATCTATTTTGTTAATCAAACCAATTGAGGTATATGAAGTAGCCTCTTTTTATTCTATGTATAACTTGAAACCTGTTGGAAAATGCTTATTAGAAGTATGCCAAACAGGTCCTTGTATGTTGAATGGTGCAGATGATTTAGTGGCTCATTTCGAGAAAAAATTGAACATCAAAGTAGGTGAAACTACGAAAGATGGGATGTTTACTTTGAAAACAGTGGAATGTTTAGGTTCTTGTGGTACCGCACCGATGTTACAATGTGGTGCAGATTACCATGAAAATTTGGATGAGACGAAAGCAGATGTTTTGTTAGAGAAATTACGCGCAGATAACAAGCGCTCAAGATATTGTTAATAGGGTTATAAGTACTACTATGGGACGCAAATTATTATTAGAACACGTAAATGTACCAGGAATTGAAACGCTGGAAGTTTACCGTAAAATGGGAGGTTATTCGGCTGCTGAGAAAGCAATCAAAACCATGCAACCAGATGATATCACGGAAGAGGTTAAAAAATCTGGATTAAGAGGTAGAGGTGGAGCTGGTTTCCCTGCGGGAATGAAATGGAGTTTTATCGATAAAAAATCAGAAAAACCAAGGTATTTGGTATGTAACGCGGACGAAAGTGAGCCAGGTACTTTCAAAGACCGTTATTTGATGGAGAAAATTCCTCATGCGTTGATTGAGGGTATGTTGGTTTCTAGCTTTGCTTTAGGAGCAAAAACATCTTATATCTACATTCGCGGCGAATACTTTTATGTGCTTCGTATTTTAGAAAAAGCAATTGAAGAGGCGTATGCAGCTGGATTGTTAGGGAAAAATATTTTTGGTACAGATTATAGTTTAGATGTACACGTTCAAATTGGAGGTGGAGCATATATCTGTGGGGAAGAAACGGCATTATTAGAATCTCTAGAAGGTAAACGTGGTAATCCACGTATGAAACCACCTTTTCCAGCGATTTCTGGTTTGTACGCATCTCCAACGGTTGTAAACAACGTTGAAACGATAGCAGCAGTTCCTCATATCATCAACATCACTGGCGATGAGTATGCAAAAATAGGAGTTGGTAGAAGTACAGGTACGAAATTAATTTCTGCATCTGGTCATATCAATAATCCTGGGACTTACGAGATTGAATTAGGAATTACAGTAGAAGAATTTATCTATTCCGATAAATACTGTGGTGGTATTAAAGGAGGAAGAAAAATCAAAGCAATGATTGCAGGTGGTTCTTCCGTTCCAATCTTACCAGCACATTTAATTACAAAAACGGCTAACGGTGAAGATCGTTTAATGACGTATGAATCTTTATCCGATGGTGGATTTGTTTCGGGAACAATGTTAGGTTCTGGAGGATTTATCATTTTGGATGAAACAGCGTGTGTTGTTCGTCATACATGGACATTAGCACGTTTCTACCACCACGAATCATGTGGACAATGTTCTCCTTGTCGTGAGGGTACAGGATGGATGGAAAAAGTATTACACCGTATTGAACACGGTCATGGTACTATGAAAGACATTGATTTGTTGTTAGATATTGCGAAAAAAATTGAAGGAAATACAATTTGTCCATTGGGGGATGCTTCTGCATGGCCGATTGCGAGTGCGATTCGTCACTTCCGTGAGGAGTTTGAATACCACATTTTGAATCCTGAAAAAGTAAAAGATCCAAAACATTTTGCACACGAACCTTTTGTGAGTTCTAACGTGGAAAATGCTTAATTGAAATGCAGAATTACTAATAAGATAATAGTAAAGAAATGGCAAAAGTAACAATCGACGGAGTAGAGATGGAAGTTCCAGATGGAACAACCATTTTAAATGCTGCAAGAAGTGTAGGGGGCGATATCGTTCCGCCTGCAATGTGCTACTATTCCAAATTAGAAGGAAGTGGTGGTAAATGTCGTACGTGCTTGGTAAAAGTTAGCCAAGGTTCTACTAACGACCCGCGTCCGATGCCTAAATTAGTTCCTTCCTGCCGTACAACGGTAATGGATGGTATGGTGGTAGAAAACATCACAAGTCCTGAAGTGCTTGAAGCGCGTAAAGGAGTAGTGGAGTTTTTATTAATCAACCACCCATTGGATTGTCCAATTTGTGACCAAGCTGGTGAGTGTGACCTACAAAATTTAGGATACAAGCACGGAGCAGCTGCTACGCGTTACGAAGAAGAAAGAAGAACGTATAAGAAAATCGATATCGGCGACAAAATCAAGTTACACATGGATCGTTGTATCCTTTGTTACCGTTGTACTTATGTTGCGGATCAGGTAGCAGATGGAGATCGTTGTCATGGAATCATCAACCGTGGTGATCATGCTGAGATCTCTACGTACATTGAGAAAGCTATTGATAGCGATTTTTCTGGAAATATGATCGATGTTTGTCCTGTTGGAGCATTGACGGATAAAACAGCGCGTTTTGGAAGTCGTGTTTGGTTTACAAAACCGATGGATGCACACAGAGATTGCGAGAACCCAAAATGTTCTGGTAAAGTAGTAGTTTGGGAAAAAGGAGAAGAAATTCTTCGTGTAACTGGTCGTAAAGATGCTTACCATGAAGTGGAAGAGTTTATTTGCAATACTTGCCGTTTTGAGAAGAAAAAAGTAAGCGATTGGGTGATCGAAGGACCAAGACATATTAATAATAAGTCGGTAATTTCTGCTAACCACTATGAGCACTTAAAAGATATCAAAGAAGATATCGAGAAATATCAGAAACAAGTTGCAGCTAATATTAATAAAGCATAACAGATGGAAAACTATTACCTATTTAAAATCATCTTAGTAATAGCATTGTTTGTAGTTTCATTAGTAGTAGCTATGTACTCAACCTTTGCTGAACGTAAGATTTCTGCGTTGATGCAAGATAGACTTGGACCAAACAGAGCGGGACCATTTGGTTTATTACAACCACTTGCAGATGGTATCAAAATGTTTATGAAAGAGGAAATTATTCCGAATGTTTCTAATAAAACCTTATTCATTTTAGGTCCTTGTTTGGCAATGACAACTGCATTGATGGCAGGTGTTTTGATACCTTGGGGAGGAAAAATTGAATTGTGGGGAGAGACTTTCAACCTACAAGTAGCAGACTTAAACATTGGTGTATTGTACATTTTCGGAGTAACCTCTTTGGGTGTTTATGGTATCATGATTGGTGGATGGGCATCGAATAACAAGTACTCGTTGATGGGTGCGATTCGTGCATCTGCGCAAATGATTAGTTATGAAATCGCCATGGGTCTTGCAATTATTGCGTTGATCATGACAACTGGTACGATGAGTTTGGGAGAAATCGCGGCACAACAAGATGCAGGATGGGCAAACATTGTATATCAACCACTAGGATTTTTAATCTTTTTAATCTGTGCCTTTGCGGAGTTGAATCGTGCACCATTTGATATGCCTGAGTCTGAATCCGAGTTGATTGGTGGGTACCATACGGAGTATTCAAGTATGAAATTAGGATTGTTCTTATTTGCGGAGTATATCAATATGTTTATCTCTTCTGCAGTAATCGTAACGTTCTATTTTGGTGGATATAACTTCCCATTCCAAAACGAGATTAATGAAGCATTAGGTTTATCTACAAATATGGCTACTGCTTTAGGTACCTTAGTAATGTTTGGTAAAATCTTCTTCTTTATCTTCTTCTTTATGTGGATTAGATGGACTTTACCACGTTTCAGATACGATCAATTAATGCGTTTAGGATGGAAATCATTGATTCCATTAGCAATTTTAAACATCTTAATCACAGGAGTTGTGATGTGGATGAATGGTAAATTAAATTAAGAAAGAAAGAGATGCAACCACTAACTAATAGATCGAAAGCAGTCCTTCAAAAAGAGATGACATTTGCTGAGAAATTGTATTTACCTGCAATTATCAACGGAATGATTATCACGTTTAAACACATGTTTAAAAAAGCGGCTACGATACAATATCCAGAACAAAAAAGAGAATTTAGTCCTATCTACCGTGGTCACCACGTACTAAAACGAGATGATGAAGGTGCTGAAAGATGTACTGCTTGTGGACTTTGTGCGGTTTCTTGTCCTGCAGAAGCAATTACAATGCAAGCTGCGGAACGTAAAGAAGGAGAAGAGAAATTATACCGTGAAGAAAAATATGCAGCCAACTATGAAATTAATATGTTGCGTTGTATTTTCTGCGGATTGTGTGAAGAAGCTTGTCCGAAAGAAGCGATTTTCTTAACGGACCGTTTGGTGCCAACTGAATTTGACAGAGGCGATTTCGTTTTTGGTAAAGACAAATTGGTAGAGAAAGTAGACGACCGAGTGGATGTTACAAGACGTCAAACACAAGATGTGTTGGATTTCAAACAAAACAAAAAATATAGTCATAATAAATAATTGATAGAAGCTATGACACAGTACGTATTTTATTTCCTATCCTTTTTAGCAATACTTTCCGCGTTGATGGTAGTATTTTCTAAAAATCCTATCCATAGCGTGTTATACTTGGTATTAACATTCTTTGCTATTGCAGGTCACTATGTATTATTGAATGCTCAGTTTTTAGCGGTGGTTCACATTGTTGTATATGCCGGAGCAATTATGGTATTATTCCTGTATGTATTAATGCTCTTGAACTTGAATGTAGACGCAGAGCCAGTAAAGAAGAACTGGGTAAAATTTGCAGGAGTACTTTCCGGAGGATTATTGATGTTGACATTAGTTGCTACGTTTCATAAAGCAGAAACAATGCCTTTAATTCAAGACAATCCAGAAATTGGAGTTACCGCTAACTTGGGTAAAATCTTATTCAATGAGTTTGCTTTACCTTTTGAAATTTCATCGGTACTTCTTTTGAGTGCAATGATTGGAGCGATTATGTTAAGTAAAAAAGACACTAAAAAATAAGCTATGGGAACATTACAAGCAATTCCTTTAAATCATTATATCTTAGTAAGTGTGATCCTTTTCTCTATTGGAGTAATGGGTGTTCTATTAAGAAGAAATGCAATCATCATCTTTATGTGTATTGAGTTGATGTTAAATGCAGTGAATTTATTGATGGTGGCTTTTTCAGCTCATCACGGAGATGGTTCAGGACAAGTATTCGTATTTTTTATAATGGCAGTGGCAGCAGCTGAGGTTGCGGTAGGACTTTCCATTTTAATTATGATGCACAGAAATACAAACACAACAGATGTTGGGTTTCTTAATAAACTTAAATTTTAAGAACGATGAAGGAATTAATTTGGTTAGTACCACTTTTACCATTAGTAGGTTTTTTGCTTATTAGTTTAGGTAAATCCTACTTTTCTAAAAGTTTGGCAGGTATCATTGCGAGTGCAATGGTTTTTGGATCGTTTGTATTATCGTTAGGTGTATTTTTTGATGTGTTAGGTGGTGATGGGAAACCAACAACCGTAACGCTTTTTGAATGGATCGGAACGGTAGATTTTCATGTGAATATTGCTTTCTTAGTCGATTCATTGACATCAATTATGTTGTTAATCATTACAGGTGTCGGATTTTTGATTCATTTATATTCTATGGGGTATATGCACGATGATGAAGGGTACGCGAAGTTCTTCTCTTACCTGAACTTATTTGTATTCTTCATGTTGTTGTTAGTGCTTGGAGACAATTACTTAGTAATGTTTGCAGGTTGGGAAGGTGTAGGTTTAGCATCTTACTTGTTAATTGGATTCTGGTTCAAAAATCAACCATATAACGATGCTGCGAAAAAAGCCTTTATCGTAAACCGTATCGGGGATTTAGGATTTATTTTAGGAATCTTCTTAATCTACACTACTTTTGGTACGATTCAATACAGTGGTGTATTTGGAGGAGCGTTAAATTTTACAGAAAATGATCCAACAATTGTAGCAATTACGTTGTTATTATTTGTTGGAGCAATGGGTAAAAGTGCTCAGATTCCATTGTACACTTGGTTACCAGATGCGATGGCAGGGCCAACTCCAGTTTCCGCATTGATACACGCAGCAACGATGGTTACTGCAGGGGTTTACATGATTGCTCGTTCAAACATTTTGTATAGTCTTACTCCAGACACTCTTGGATTTGTAGCAATTATTGGTGGTGCAACTGCTGTTTTTGCTGCAACGATTGGTATTTTCCAAAACGACATTAAAAAAGTATTGGCTTATTCTACCGTGAGTCAGTTAGGATATATGTTCTTAGCATTAGGGGTAGGTGCTTTTACGGGTGGTGTCTTTCATTTGATTACACATGCATTTTTTAAAGCATTATTATTCTTGGGTGCTGGTAGTGTAATACATGCTATGGGCGGAGAACAAGATATTCGTAAAATGGGTGGATTGAAAAAATACGTTCCAATTACCTACATGACATTCTTAGTTGGTACAATCGCTATTTCTGGTATTCCTCCATTTTCAGGATTCTTTTCAAAGGACGAAATTTTAGCACATGCATTTCAAGTAAATCCAATTTTCTGGGTATTGGGTGTGTTAGGTTCGATGATGACCACTTTCTATATGTTCCGTTTGTTCTACTTAACATTCATGGGTACGTTTAGAGGTACAGAAGATCAAAAACATCATTTACATGAATCTCCAAAAACAATGACCATTCCATTGGTTATTCTTTCAGTTTTAGCTGTTGTAGCAGGTTTTATCGGAATACCTCATGTATTAGGCGGAAATCATTGGTTAGAACATTTCTTAGCTCCAGTATTTAAAGAGTCTGAAATTTATGCACATGGTCATAAATTATCACATTCTACAGAATATGTTTTGATGGGTGTAACGGTTACGATTACCATTTTGATGATTTTATTTGCACGTAACAAATTTGTAACGAAAGGATTTGTTCCTGCAGATGATAGCGTGAAACAAGGATTTATTCCTCGTTTGTTGGCTAACAAATACTATGTAGATGAATTCTATAACGCTATTATCGTTAAACCATTGAATGGATTAGCAAGTTTTTCTTACAAATTCTTAGAATTAAAAGGAGTAGATGCTATCGTAAATGGGATTGGAAAATTGGTTTTGTTTATTAGTGGTCAAGCGCGTAAACTACAAACAGGAAATACAGGTTTCTACATCTTCGCGATGGTTATTGGAATCTTGGTAATATTAGCACTTAATTTATTTAACAAATAACAAACAGAGAATGATAACTACTACACTTTTATTTTTCCCGTTAGTTATAGGAATATTATTATTCTTTCTAAAAGGAGAAAACGTTAAGAAAATCGCTCTTGGTGCAAGTTTAGTTCAACTTGTATTAGGCGTAACAGCGTTTGTTCAATTTGATAAAAAACAAGTGCTTGCACAATATGTGACGAACATTCCTTGGATAAAAGGAATGGGAATCAATTTCCATGTTGGTATGGATGGAATCAGTTTGATTTTGGTACTATTGACAACTTTATTGATGCCATTTATTATTATGGTTGCAAATCGCAACACGTATAAAAACCCATCTACTTTGTATGCGTTGATGATGTTAATGCAATTTGGATTGATAGGGGTATTTACTTCGCAAGATGCGTTTTTATTTTACATCTTCTGGGAAATTGCTTTATTACCAATTTACTTCATCGCCTTATTGTGGGGAGGTGCAGATCGTATCCGTATCACTTTCAAATTCTTCATCTATACTTTAGCAGGAAGTTTGTTAATGTTAGCAGCGTTAATTTATTTGTATTTACAAACACCACTTCCTCACAATTTCTCCTTACAAGCATTGTATGATTTGCAATTGACAGAGGGAACACAGAATTGGGTGTTTTGGATGTTGTTTTTTGCTTTTGCAATTAAGATGCCGATTTTCCCATTTCATTCTTGGTTGGCTGATACCTACACGGATGCTCCTACACCAGGGACGATGTTATTATCTGGAGTCATGTCAAAAATGGGTGTTTATGGTGCACTTAAAATATTGTTGCCAATCGTACCAATGGGAGTGAATGATAATGCACACATAGCGATTACTTTGGCTGTGATAGGAGTTATTTACGCATCCTTGTTAGCGATGTTCCAAAAAGATTACAAACGTTTGATTGCATATTCTTCTGCAGCTCACGTAGGTTTAATTGCAGCAGGTGTATTTAGTATGACTTACAATGGTATTTCGGGAGCAGTAGTTCAAATGTTTGCACATGGTATTTCTGCAGTAGGATTATTCTATGTTGTGGATATCTTAGTAAATCGTACGAATACAAGACAGTTGAACGAACTTGGTGGAATTAGATCAGTTGCTCCAGTATATGCAACCTCTTTCATGATTATCATGATGGCGAGTATCGCGTTACCTTTGACAAGTGGATTTATTGGAGAGTTTTTATTGTTAGTAGGTGTGTATGAGTACAACGGTTGGTTAGCAGGTTTTGCTGGTTTATCTACTATATTAGGTGCTGTTTATATGTTGAAAAGTTACCAAGTATCCATTCTAGGAGATAAGTCGACTGTATCTGATAAATTTTTCGATTTAGTATGGCAGGAGAAAGTGATTTTATTCCCACTTATCGTTTTGATTTTTGTGATGGGGGTTTATCCAAAACCATTATTAGACGTTATTACTCCAGCAGTGAAGAATTTGTTCACAATCATGGAAGTTACAATTAAATAAGTCCTAACGGAAATTACATAATTATGAAAGCATTACTATTAATAAGTGGATTAGGTATTTTAGGAATCGTATCTGAAATACTAAATTTCAAAAAGTATATTTATAAGTTAACCATTGTAGGATTGATCTTAACGCTTGGAATTACCTTTTTAGAATGGGATAATCCAACGCCATTGCAATTCTCAAACATGGTAAATTTTGATAATTTATCAATTTCATTCATTGCTGTATTGGTATTGACAGCCATTTTATGGTTCTTGTCTTCAGCGCCAATTTTTGATGATAGCGAGCATATTGCAGATAAAACAACCTTGATCTTGTTTGCATTGGTTGGAGCTGTATGCATGGTGTCGTATAACAATGTAACGATGTTGTTTATCGGAATTGAAATTTTATCTATCTGTATGTATGTAATGGCAGGTAGTAAAAAAGGAGATTTAGCTTCCAATGAGTCCTCGATGAAATACTTTTTGATGGGGGCTTTTGCAACTGGTTTCTTGTTGATGGGTATTGCTTTCATTTACGGAGCTACAGCTACGTTTGATATAGCTGAAATCAAAATGTACATGGAAAATAGTCCGGAGCATTTAGAATTAGTGTATACAGGGATTACCTTATTAGTAATTGGTTTATCCTTTAAAATTTCAGCAGTACCGTTTCATTTTTGGGCACCGGATGTATATGATGGAGCGCCAATTCAAGTGACAAGTTTAATGTCTACGATTGTTAAGACAGCTGCGATTGCTGCGTTTTACAAATTGTTTACTGTTAGTTTCGCATCGCAAAGTATCGCTTGGGAATGTACCTTATCGTATATCGCAGGTATCACGATTATTTTAGGAAATCTAATTGCAGTCTTCCAATCATCAGCAAAACGTATGTTGGCTTATTCTGGTATTTCGCATGCAGGGTATTTGTTATTAGCGATTTTAGCAAATAACGCTTCAGGTGGAAATGCGCTTGTTTATTATACCCTAGCTTATTCTGTCGCAACCATCGCAGCCTTTGCAATAATTACGTTAGTTTTAAATGCTAAAGGAGATACAAACTTTAGTTCTTTTGAAGGCCTAGGGAAGAAAAATCCTTTATTAGCGTTAGCAACGATTATTTCTATGTTGTCTTTGGCTGGTATCCCACCATTCGCAGGATTCTTCGGAAAATACTATTTGTTTACTTCGTATTTAGAAAATCACGGAATTGGTTTAGTGGTAGTAGCGTTAATTGGTTCTGCAATCAGTATTTATTACTATTTCCGTTTAATCGTAACGATGTTTAAAGGAGAAAGCGAAGAGGTTATTCCGATGAATGGTACTGTTAAATTGGTATTGATACTTTGTATTTTGTTTACTGTTGCGTTAGGAATTTTTCCTGATTTGATGAGTGGGGGATGGTAATAAGTGAGGAGTTAAGAGTGACGAGTTACGGAATGACTGGTTAAGTTATTCCTAAAAATATTGAATGATAATTTCCCGTAGCGATGTATGTTGTTACGGGTTTTTTGTGAAGTTAGAATTTTAGAGAATTGTGTCGCTGGGAAACATTTCTAGCGGAGTATAATTTTCTTACATGTGTGTTTTTCAATCAAAAAAAATTAATTTTAACTTTAAAAAACTTATGTAAATGGATTTTATTAGAAGTGGTTTTTGTTTAATTGTCGGTATATTTGTTTTATTTCTTAGTGTCAAAGATGAAGAACATAAAAAAGCAACATTTTCATTTGGATATATTTCTCATATAAGAGGTTATGTTGTTTCAATAGGAATGATTATTATAGGATTGATATATCTATTTGATGTTATAAAGGCACTTTTAAAGTGCGCAATTGAGCTACCTGATTTTCTTATTATTCGTTCCTATGTATTTGAGCTGCAAAACAGCTATGCTGTTATTTTTTGAGAGAAATTTACTTTTTGTAATTTATCGTTTTCCCCAATGAGTTTCGGGATCCTGACTCATTCCAATTACAGCATTAATAAAAACTACTTTTTCATTTTCATTGATAGTGTAATGAATTAGATAGGGGAAACGGTCAATACTGACACATCTTACGTTTTGATATTTAATTTCGTAGAGTAAAAAATCATTCTTTAAACGCTTCATTTGTTTCAGCGCACAAGAAAAAAATTCATTTCCTAATTTGTATTTTTTCCCGCTCCGCTGGATTTGTAATCCTGCGGCTCTTTCTTCCACGTTCAGTTTTATTATTATCGCGAAGTAACAACGAGTTAATCATTCTAAAAAATCATTTATAACCATTTTTATTATCTACTATATTTTCTTAACTTCAAGTACATGGAACAAGGAGTTAAGCAAAACATCAAAGAAAATAAGACCTATTACATCACCATGACGGCAGTAAATTGGGTCGACGTCTTCACACGAAAAAATCATTGTGATGCAATTATTGAATCGTTAAAATATTGTCAGAAAGCAAAGGGTTTGAATATTTTTGCCTATTGTATTATGAGTAATCACATTCACATGTTGGTCAATACGAATGAACCTTTTGAATTGAAAGATGTGATTCGAGATTTCAAAAAGTTTACTTCCAAAAAGATACTTTTTCAGATTCAAAACGAACCCGAAAGTCGACGTGAATGGATGTTGAAATTATTTGAAAATGAAGCAGAACAAAGTGTGAAACATAAATACTATAAATTTTGGCAAGTTGGAAATCACGCGATAGAAATTTATAGTCCTAAATTTACTTGGGAGAAAATTAATTACATACATAACAACCCTGTGAAAGCAGGTTATGTTAATGAAGGATATCATTGGAAGTATTCATCTGCAAGTAATTATCAGGACATAGAAAGTGTTTTGGAAGTAGAAGTAATCAGTCAAATGTTGGTGACTTATTGAGAGATGTTGTAAATTTTTTTGGTGAATTTTAATTGAATGTGCCGCAGGATTACAAATTCAGCGGAGCGGGTTTGTATAGCGAAGTAGCAATGAAGTTAATACTTCTACATCATCTGCTTAAAAATAATCACCTTAAATGTTTTTTTGATATAATGGACATTTTTTAGGCTGATTTTTAGATGTTGCTCTCTAATGGACATTTTTTAGGCTCTTTATTTTTATTCTATATGAAATCGTATATTATTTTTTCAGAACTTTAAATGTTATTCCAAAACGGAAGCAGGCAATGCTGGAGAGCAACCTGAATAGGGATAGGTTTAACGTTCGATGAAAATGAATGTGGTGGATATTTTTACAATATTCCATCACATTTTTTGAGAACATTATGCCTTTAAAAACTCATCTATGAATTTCTTTTTTCTTTCCATTGATAACCCATTATGATTCCTTAATTTGTTTTTTAGATCAGAAAAATGTCCGTCAATAGCATTTGTAGTGTTTGGAATTTGTAAGTCATAATTATCATACCAAGTAAACAACCAAGGAAGATTATTTTTCAAACTTCTATATGCACTTCTAAGTTTTTTATGTGTATAAAAGCTTTTCTGTGTATTTTCATTTATGGTTCTTTCATTCAAAAATAGTTCCCATTTATCAAACCACGTAGATAATGCTCCAATAAATGATTCTTTATCTGTTTTGGTAAGTAAATCAACTACTTCCATTAATTCTTGCGCTGCTTTTAATTTCGGCTTCTTAGTTAAATAGCGTCTAATTATTGCTGATTGATGAAATTGACACATCTGAACGGGTATATCTTTAAAGCTCGTAATCAAACCTTTTCTTCCATCACAAACAATTGCTATAACTTCAAAACCTTGCGTTTTTAATTCTTCAATTCCTTGAATATAAAGTGCGTTTGTTTCTGATTTCACATAATATTTCAACAAGTTTTCTTTTGTAAGTGCATCTTTAAAAAGCATTAATCCAAAAACTCGCCCCCAATAAGTTGTATCTGTTAATACAATTATTTTCCTCGGATTCTTCTTTTTCAGGGAAACAGAAATTTGGTCTAAACGTCTCTGTACTGTTTTTATTGAACAAGAATACTTTTCAGATAATTGAGCATACGTTTGTTTTCCAAAAACATAATCTGACCAAATATTTTCATTACTAATACGATTTCCACCTAAAAATTGTTTGCCACAATTTCCACATTTGTATAGCTGAACACCTTTTACGAGTCCATTTTTCTTGGTAAATCCCTTACCACAGTAAAAGCATTTTTTTTATTCAAAGTATTTGATTTGCTTCAAACGTAGTTATAATAAGGGTTGTAGAGGTTTTTAGCCTAAAAAATGTCCATTACGCCG
>CANCJF010000001.1 GCA_947378245.1 Bacteroidota bacterium | reverse complement strand
ACGAAGCAAATGAAATTTGGAGTTGTTACTTTCCCTGGGTCGAACTGCGATGAGGATATGGTATATGTATTGGAAACAATGTTAAACCAAAAAGTTGAACGCTTATGGCACAAAGATTCTGACCTGAAAGGGGCAGACTTTATTGTACTTCCTGGTGGATTCTCTTACGGAGATTACTTGCGTTCTGGAGCAATCGCTAAACTTTCTCCAATCATGGGTGAAGTTATCAAACATGCAAACAAAGGTGGGTACGTATTAGGAGTATGTAATGGTTTCCAAATCTTGACGGAATCTGGATTGTTAGACGGTGCATTGCTTCATAACAACACGCAAAAATTCATTTGTAAAAATGTGTATTTGAAACCTGAATTCACTACTTCAGCAATTACAAAAGATTTGGATGCAACCAAAACGTATCAAATTCCAATTGCACATGGTGAAGGTCGTTTTTATGCTTCAGACGATACCATCAAAAAAATCTATGATAACGAACAAGTTATTTTTAAATACGCTGCGCAAGACGGTACAATCAATAATGAATTCAATCCAAATGGCTCTATTGATAGTATTGCTGGAATTTGTAATGCAGGTAAAAATGTATTCGGAATGATGCCACACCCAGAAAGAGCTGCAGATGCAGTGTTGAATAATTTAGACGGAAAATTGTTGTTCGAATCATTGTTGAACAACTGTAAATAAATACACACCATGAAAGTTTTACTATTAGGATCTGGAGGTAGAGAACATGCAATTGCTTGGAAAATAGCACAAAGTTCTCAGCTAGACAAATTGTTCATCGCTCCTGGAAATGCAGGTACGCGTAACCACGGAACAAACGTTGCTATCCAACCAACAGATTTCGAAGCAATCAAAACTTTTGTGTTAGAAAATGAAATTTTAACTGTTGTTGTAGGTCCTGAAGATCCATTAGTAAAAGGGATTTATGATTTCTTTCAAGCAGATGAGTCTATCAAACATGTCAATGTAATTGGACCATCTAAAGAAGCTGCAAAATTGGAAGGAAGTAAAGACTTTGCTAAGAAATTTATGCAACGTCACAATATCCCAACAGCTAAATACGCCACATTTACCAAAGATACTTTAGAAGAAGGTTATGCTTTTCTTACTTCCATGAAACCTCCTTATGTATTAAAAGCGGACGGATTGGCAGCAGGTAAAGGAGTTGTTATTCCTGATACCTTAGAAGAAGCAAAAGCGGAATTAAAGTCCATGTTAGCCGATGCAAAATTTGGGGATGCAAGTTCTCGTGTTGTCATCGAACAATTCTTAAAAGGAATTGAATTATCAGTATTTGTGATAACAGATGGAGAATCTTATAAAATTCTTCCAGAAGCAAAAGACTACAAACGCATTGGCGAAGGTGACACAGGTTTAAATACGGGTGGAATGGGAGCAGTTTCTCCTGTAGTTTTTGCCGATAAAACATTTATGGATAAAATTGAAAACCAAATCATTATACCTACAATTAAAGGCTTAAAGGCGGAGAATTTAGTGTACAAAGGATTTGTATTTTTCGGATTAATCTCTGTGAAAGGCGAACCATACGTAATTGAATACAATTGCAGAATGGGTGATCCAGAAACAGAAGTGGTTATGCCACGTATTAAATCGGATATTTTAGATTTATTTGAAGGTATTGCTACTGGTACTCTTTCAGAACGTGATGTTCAGTTTGACGAACGTGCTGCTACTACTGTCATGATGGTAGCTGGTGGTTATCCTGAAGAATACCAAAAAGGCAAAACGATTCATGGACTAAACGCCGTGAAAGATAGTATTGTTTTTCATGCAGGAACAAGTTCTGACGGACCTGTAGTTCTTTCTTCTGGAGGTCGTGTACTTGCCGTTACTTCTTATGGTAAAACCATTGAAGGAGCATTAAATAGATCATACACTTCCATTGAAGGAATCGAATTTGAAGGTGCAAACTTCAGAAAAGATATCGGAAAAGATCTAATCAATTATACCAAGTAATTCTACATGGACCCCGGTTACCTTATTATTCTAATCACCCTTTTTATATCTGCCTTTAGTTCTGGTGTAGAAATTGCATTTGTTTCGTCCAGTCGTTTACGCATCGAATTAGATAAAAATAAGGGGTCAGTAACAGGTAAAATATTAGGCTTTTTTTACCGCCATGAAGGTCATTTCTTAGCAGCATTACTACTTGGGAATAACATTGCCCTTGTACTTTTCGGAATACAAGCAGCTGAAATACTGAATCCGATCATTGCTTCTTGGGGAGTTAATGAACAGGTATTACAACTCTTGATTCAAACGGTTATATCTACCATATTGGTATTGATCATAGCGGAATTTTTACCAAAAGCAATTTGTCAGTTGAATCCAAACGCATTTATGAAGTCGTTTGCTGTTCCTGCTTATCTTTTTTACTGGATCTTGTATCTACCGACTTCGGTCATCATGTTTATTAGTTTGCGTTTTCTAAAACTAATGAAAGTAGAAATTTCAAGTACGGAAAAGGTATTTTCGAAAGTCGATTTAGAACACTACGTGCAAGACATGAATGAGCGCATCAAAGAAGAAGAAGACTTCGGAAATGAGATGCAAATCCTGCAAAATGCCTTAGATTTCTCCAAAATAAAAGCACGCGATTGTATGGTTCCACGCCCAGAAATCATTGCAATAGAAGTGAATGAACCAATTACGAATTTACATGCCCTTTTTGTAAAAACTGGTATATCAAAAGTGGTTGTTTTCCGGGATTCGATTGATAACATCATTGGTTATGCACACTCGTTTGAGTTGTTTAACAAACCAGATTCCATCGCCAAAATATTAAGACCTATTTTATTTGTTCCTGAATCTATTCCTGGCAAAGAATTGTTAGAAATGTTTACAAGTAAATCGGTAAGTATAGCTATTGTAGTAGATGAATATGGTGGTACTGCAGGTGTAATCACTATTGAAGATGTGATCGAAGAAATTTTTGGAGACATCGAAGACGAACACGACAAAGAAGATTGGTTAGAGGAAAAAATTTCCGATTCCGAATACCGTTTCTCTGCACGTGCTGAAATTGACTACCTTAATGAAAATTACAAATTAGGACTTGTAGAATCCGAAGAGTACGAAACTCTTGGAGGATTGATTATACATGAATTAGAGTCCATCCCAGAAGCCGGACAAGAAATCAAAACCGAAAAATTACGTTTGGTCATAGAAGAGGTTTCAGACCGTCGCATTGAGGTAGTAAGATTGTTTGTTGGGGAGTAAATGTTACGAATAACCCTGCTAATCGTAACAAAAATGTTACGGATAATTTTAGCTTCAAACACCCTCCAATTTCTACAAGTTTGGAAGCCTAAAAAATTCTTTCCACAATCCTACTATTTTATCAAAACAAAGCATTAAAATCTCCTTTTTTTGCCTTAATTTTGTACCCTATTTTACACGTCCAAAATGAGTACATCTAAAACAATAAAAAGCGCATTAATTTCGGTATATGATAAGACTGGTTTAGAGCCAATTATCAATCGATTAAACGAACTAGGAGTAACTATTTATTCTACTGGTGGAACACAAGCTTTCGTGGAAAGTTTAGGTGTAGCTGTGGAACGTGTAGAAGACTTAACTTCTTATCCATCAATTTTGGGTGGTCGTGTAAAAACATTACATCCAAAAGTTTTCGGTGGAATCTTAAATAGAAGAGACCATTCAGAAGACCAAGGACAAATTGCAGAATTTGAAATTCCTGAAATTGATTTGGTGATTGTGGACCTATACCCTTTCGAAGCGACTGTAGCTTCAGGTGCAAGTCATGAAGACATCATTGAAAAAATTGATATCGGCGGAATTTCTTTAATTCGTGCAGCTGCAAAAAATTACCAAGATGTGGTGATTATTCCTTCTCAAGAACAATACGAAGAATTTTTGAATGTATTAAACTCTAATGCAAACGGATCTTCAACTTTGGAAGAACGTAAAAATTTTGCGCGCGATGCGTTCCATGTTTCTTCACATTACGACACGCAAATTTTCCATTATTTCAACCAAGGGGAGAAAGTAACCTTCAACGAAAGTGTGAAAACGAACCAAGTATTGCGTTATGGAGAAAATCCACACCAAAAAGGGATTTTCCACGGAAATTTAGACGATATTTTCACGAAGTTACACGGAAAAGAGTTATCTTACAATAACTTGTTAGATGTAGATGCAGCTGTTTTGTTATTGAATGAATTCAAGGCAGACGGACCAACCTTTGCGATATTGAAACATAATAATGCGTGTGGGGTTGCGACAAGAAATACAATCAAAGAAGCATACGAAGTAGCCTTGGCTGCGGATCCTGTTTCAGCGTTTGGCGGGATTTTAATTTCTAACACAGAATTAGATTTAGAAACTGCAACGATGATCAATGAACTTTTCTGTGAAGTTGTAATTGCTCCAGGTTTTCAAGCCGAGGCATTAGAATTATTGAAATCAAAGAAAAATCGTGTTATACTTCAACAAAAATTTGTACAACTACCAACAAAACAATTCCGTACAATTTTGAATGGCGTATTAGAACAAGACAAAGACTTATTAACGGAAACGGTAGCAGATTTTAGAACAGTAACGAAAGTTGCTCCAACTGCACAAGAAATGGAAGATATGGTTTTTGCAAACAAATTAGTAAAACATACAAAATCAAATACAATTATTCTTGCTAAAAACAACCAACTATTAGCAAGTGGAACTGGTCAAACTTCACGTGTAGATGCCTTGGTACAAGCAATTACTAAAGCAAAAGCTTTCAACTTTGACTTAAAAGGTGCTGTGATGGCATCCGATGCGTTTTTCCCTTTCCCTGACTGTGTAGAAATTGCACACAACGAAGGAATTACGGCTGTGGTACAACCGGGAGGTTCTATCAAAGATGATTTATCAGTGAATTACTGCGATGCAAATGGATTGGCAATGGTAATGACTGGTAACAGACACTTCAAGCACTAAAAAATAGTTGGCGAAAAGTGAAACAAAATTTGTGATTTTGCGATATAACAGCATTAAAAAAGTCTTCTAGAAATAGAAGCATACTTTAAAAATGGGATTATTTAGTTTTTTAACACAAGAAATAGCAATCGACTTAGGTACGGCTAACACGCTGATTATCATGAATGATAAGGTAGTAGTGGATGAACCTTCTATTGTTGCTAAAGACATTCAGTCTGGAAATATTGTAGCGATTGGAAAACGTGCACAACAAATGCATGGTAAAACGCATAAATTGATTGAAACGGTTCGTCCGTTGAAAGATGGTGTAATCGCTGATTTCCAAAGTGCTGAAGCAATGATTCGTGGAATGATCAAAATGATCAACATTGGTAAAAGCTTTTTTACTCCTACATTACGTATGGTTGTTTGTATACCTTCAGGTATTACTGAAGTAGAAAAACGTGCAGTACGTGACTCTTGTGAACATGCAGGAGCGAAAGAAGTTTACCTGATTCACGAGCCGATGGCAGCAGCAATTGGTATCGGTATTGATGTAGAAGAACCTATGGGAAATATGATCATTGATATAGGTGGTGGTACTTCTGAAATTGCGGTAATTGCATTAGGCGGTATCGTTTGTGATAAATCTATTCGTGTAGCGGGTGATGATTTCACACAAGACATCGAAGAATACATGCGTCGTCAACACAACATCTTAATTGGTGAGCGTACGGCTGAACTATTGAAAATTGAAGTTGGTGCTGCTATTCCAGAATTGGAAAATCCACCTGCAGACTTCGCAGTTCGTGGTCGTGATTTAATGACAGGTATTCCTAAAGAAATTATCGTTTCCTATACAGAAGTAGCACACGCATTAGATAAAACGATTTCTAAAATTGAAGAAGCGATTTTAAGTGCATTGGAGATGACTCCGCCAGAACTTTCTGCAGATATCTACAAAACTGGTATCTATTTAGCAGGTGGTGGTTCCATGCTTCGTGGTTTGGACAAACGTATTTCTCAAAAAACGAAACTTCCAGTTCACATTGCTGAAGATCCATTAAGAGCTGTAGCACGTGGAACAAGTATCGCCTTGAAAAATATTGATAGATTCCAATTCTTAATTAAAGATTAATGAAAAGTCCCGCAAGGGACTTTATGTTTTTGCTATACTATGCGTAACCTAATTGCGTTTTTTAGACGTTTTCGTATCTTCTTGTTCTTCGCATTCTTACAAGGGATAGCATTAACCACGTATTTTAATTATTTAGCATATCCTAGATCACAGTACTTGACAACTGCTTCTGCTGTTTCTGGTCAGATGTTGGAATATCACAATGATATCACGAAACATTTTCAATTAGCATTCAATAACAGAAAGTTACAATACGAAAATGCTTTACTGCGCAAACGATTAGCAACTAGTTTTGTACGTGTCGATCAGCATTCAGTGTTAATAAATGATACTCTGAATGATCAACAGTACGAATATATTCCAGCTGTTGTAATCAATTCAACGGTTAATAAACGCAATAACTATTTTACCTTAAACAGTGGTTGGCGTCGTGGGATAAAACGTGGGATGGGCGTTTTTTCTCCGAATGGGATAGTTGGTATCATTCATAATGTAAGTGAGCATTACTCGGTCGTAAAATCTGTACTTACAGAAGACATCAATATTGACGTAATGGTTGAATCAACAGGAATTCCTGGACTATTGAAATGGAACGGAATGAATGCAAAAATTGGTTCTATTGCAAGTATTTCCAATGACTTACCGGTTAAAAAATGGTCGAAAATTGTAACACGTGGAGGATCAGGAATTTTCCCTAGAGGATTAACTGTTGGTAAAATTAAAGAATTCAAAATGGTAGAAGGTAAACCTTTATGGGATGTCTCCATTTACTATTCTGAAGATTACCGAAAAATTCAAAACGTGTATGTAATCAAAAACTTACTATTAAACGAACAAGAAAAGATTGAATCAAGTATTCCTGATGACATCGAAGAACCAGAAGGTTTATGATAGATATTATAAAACATAGTATACGTTTTGTGTTGTTTTTGATTGCACAAGCTTTTATTTTTAATCAATTAGAAATAGGATTAGGAATACAATTAATGGTATATCCATTATATATTTTCTTATTACCATTAGAAATGAATGTGTTTCTTCTGATGTTAGTTTCTTTCGGTTTAGGATTTGGTATAGATTTATTTTCAAACACATACGGTCTACATGCGTCTTCAGCATTAATTATTGCTTATGGGAGGCCTTATTTAATAAAATTATTTGAACCAAGAGATGGTTTTGATCCAGGAACAGAATTAACGATTTATTCTATGGGTTATGCATGGTTTGGATATGTATTTGGAACATTTTTATTAGCTCATACTATGTGGTTTTTCTTCATCGAACAATTTAAATGGAGCGAATTTTGGTATGTAGTTTTGAAGACCGTTCTAGGAGTTCCTCTTTCGCTTCTTCTTTGTATTTTACTTCAATTTTTATTCTTCAAAAAGCCAATTAAACGATGAATACGGACGCTCGAAGATATGTAATCATTGTATTTTTTTTGTTAGTTGGATCCATTTATGCAGTCCGTTTGTTTTACATGCAGGTGATTGATGATAGTTGGACTTTACGAGCACAAGAAATTGCTGAAAAAAGACAACAAATTACTCCACCTAGAGGTGTGTTTTTCGATCGTAGAGGAAAAAAAATTGTAGCTAACAAAACCTATTTTAACCTCATGATGCGCGAAGCTGACATGAAGGAAAAATTTGACACAAATGCATTTGCTAAATTAATTGGCTGGACACCGATGAAAGTGAAAAGTCGTTTTTGGGAAATAAAACTAGGAGAAGGAAGATATAAAAATCCGCATACTGGTAAAACTACTTCCAATTACCAAAAAATTAGATCCTACCCTTTCGTAAAAGAAATGTCCATGGAAGAAATGGCTAATATCGCTCCATATTTACAGAATTTTCCTGGATTTTATGAGGAAATTACAAGTATGCGAAGCTATCCATATGCAAATGCAGCAAACATCTTAGGATATCTTTCAGAAGTTAATAGTGATGAAGTAAAAGAGGATCATTTTTACAGAGCAGGAGATAATATCGGAAGAGCTGGTTTAGAGCGTTTTTATGAAACAGAATTACGGGGTGTAAAAGGAATTCACTATATCGTAACTTCTGCATTGAATAACGCTATTGAACCATATGCTAATGGTAAATATGATACGATTGCTAAACAAGGACCAGCACTACATTTAGGTGTTGACATCGTTTTACAGGCATACGGTGAAAAATTAATGAAAAATAAACGTGGATGTATCGTCGCGATTGAACCTAGTACAGGTGAAGTATTGGCTTTAGTATCCGCTCCAACATTTGATCCAAACTTATTTGTAGGTAAAAGAAGTATATCAAAAAATTATTCACGCTTAATAAATGATCCAGCAAAACCATTATATCCAAGGCCTTTATCTGCTGAATACCCTCCAGGTTCTACCTTTAAATTAATTCAAGCACTAACTGCTTTACAGGAAGGTGTAATTCGTCCTGGTACTGGTTTTCCATGTACAAAAAGTATGGTTGGATGTCATAACCACCCACATGCACGTAATGTTTCAGAAGCGGTACAATATTCATGTAACCCTTATTTCTACTATACGGTAAAGAAAATTATACAACAAGGTAAGCGCAAAAAAGTGACTGAAGACGCTCCTATTGGTTTGGCAAAATGGACCAAATACATGAAAAGTTTTGGTTTTGGTGTGAAATTAGAAACAGATATTACTGGAATTCGTTCTGGATTAATTCCAGATCCGGCCTATTATGACAAATGGTATGGACACAATGCATGGGCTTTTAGTACCATACGCTCTAACTCTATCGGTCAAGGAGAAGTAAAAGCAACTCCTTTACAACTTGCAAATTTAGCAGCAATTTTAGCAAACAGAGGATGGTTCATTACACCTCACTTTGTTAAATCAATTGGTAGTAAAGGACCTCTACCAATATATCGCAAGAAACATTACACCATGATTAATCGCCAACATTTTGATCCTGTAATAGAAGGTATGCGTATGGTTGTAAATGAAAAAGGAGGAACAGGTTCACAAGCACGTATCAAAGATATCATTGTATGTGGTAAAACAGGAACTGTTCAAAATCCACAAGGAGAAGACCACTCGGTGTTCATAGCTTTTGCTCCTATGTATAAACCTAAAATTGCAATTGCAGTCTTTATAGAGAATGCAGGGTTTGGAGGGACATGGGCAGCGCCGATTGCCAACTTGATGATGGAAAAATACTTAAAGAAAAAAATTACCGACAAAGAAAAAGAAAAACACATTTTGGAATCGGATTTAGATTAGAATAAGACAAAAGACGGAAAGATAAAAGATAAAAGACGGAAAATTATCCTGTCTTTGTTCTTTGTTCTTTTAGTCTTTACTCTAACAAATTATGAAAAGAGACGAATCAATATTAGGAAACATTGACTGGGGATTAGCTATCGTCTTCCTTGTCATGGTATTTATGGGTGTAGCCAATGTTTATTCGGCAGCATTCAACCCAAAACATCCATATTTATTAGATTTTTCACAGAAATATGGAAAACAAATTATGTGGGTAGGAATTTCCATGTTCTTGGGGTTATTAGTATTCTTGATAGATGCGAGTATTTACCGAAAATTTGCAATACCTATCTATTTGTTTTGTTTGGTTTTATTGGTCATTGTACTTTTTATGCCAAGTGTTAATGGTGCTCATGCTTGGTTAGGTATAGGTTCATTGGGGATTCAGCCGGCAGAATTTGCAAAAATAGGCACAGCAATTGCCTTGGCAAGTTATGTAAATAGTATCAATGTAAAACAGCAAAACGTGAATACAGTAATAGTAGCAAACATAATCCTACTATTCCCAATGGCATTAATCTTATTACAACCAGATGCTGGAACATTCGTAGTTTTTACAGGATTTCTATTTGTGATGTATCGTGAAGGGATTACCTATGATCCAATTGTACTGCATTTGGTCAATTTAATACCAGGTGTTCGATTCAAAAGTACGTGGGTTGGATCTCACTTTATTCCAATCTTATTCGTTGTTGTATTCTTATCTATCATTACCTTATTGATGAGCAACAATACAATTCACTTCTTTTTATTTCCAGGGGTTGACATCCCCGGTTTTTTTGGCGTCATAGGTGCATTATTATTTATGGGTGTTGTAACCTATATAATCTTACGATTCTTTGCCTCTAAACGTGAGCGTAATCGAATCACTATGATTGTTGTGATTGGTTTCTTTTTATGTTCTTTAATCGCTTCAATTGTAAACTTTGGATTTCAGGGTTTGAAAAAACACCAAAAAGACCGAATCGAATTATTTTTAGGATTACGTGAAGACCCTGATGGAGAGGATTACAACCGCAATCGTGCAATGGCTGCTGTAGGTTCTGGAGGATTTTTTGGAAAAGGATATGGAAACGCGAGTGTTGCAAGTGTTGAATCTAATCACGTTCCAGAATCAGAAACAGATTTTATCTTTTGTCCTTTAGCAGAAGAATGGGGATTCTTTGGAAGCTTAGTATTGATTTGCCTATTTATGTTTATGTTGTTTCGCATCGTGCAAATTGCAGAAAGACAAAAATCACGTTTTAACAGGGTATATGCTTACTGTGTTGCGATGATATTATTTTATCACTTTGCGGTAAATATTGGTATGGACATAGGATTTGCACCCGTAATTGGTATTCCTTTACCTTTCTTTAGTTATGGAGGATCATCCATGATGTCATTTAGCGTAATGATGTTTGTCTTATTAAAATTAGACAGTCAACGCGGGGATGTGTTAGGGTAATTTTATGTCTTTAATTTTTTTGTAGGGATGTAACATGCTACATCCCTACAAAAAAATTACAACGATTTTGTTCTTCCTCCATCAACAGGAACATTGATGCCATTGATGTAGCTTGCGGCTGGTGATGCTAAAAATGCAATTGCATTCGCAACCTCTTCTGGTTGAGCAATTCTTCCCATTGGGGATTCAGAAGCCATTTCAGCGAAAATATCTTCAATTGTTTCGTTAGTTTTAACAGATTTAGCTTCAGCAATTCCTTGCAAACGAATGGTATTTGTTGCACCAGGCAAAACATTATTAACTGTAATATTAAATGGAGCTAATTCAGTTGCTAATGTTTTACTCCAACTAGCTACTGCACCACGAATAGTATTAGAAACTCCTAAATTTGGTAAAGGTTGTTTTACACTTGTAGAAATAACATTGATAATACGACCATAACCATTGTCTTTCATCACAGGGTATAATGCCTGAACTAAAATATGATTACAAATAAGGTGTTGTGTAAACGTATCATAAAACTCATCGATTCCTGCTTCGCGAATTGGACCTCCTTTTGGACCTCCAGTGTTATTTACTAAGATATGACAAGTTACACCTTTAGCAAGATGGTTTTCAACTACAGTTTTTAATTCTGTAGGTTTAGAGAAATCAGCAGCTATGTAACTGTGTTTTTGTCCTGCAGGTGATGGTAATTCAGACAAGGTCGCTTTTAACTTGTCTTCATTTCGCGCAAGTAAAACAATTGTAGCACCCATAGAGGCCATTTCTAATGCACTTGCTTTACCAATTCCTTGTGTACTTCCACATACAAATGCGGTTTTATTTTCTAAGTTTAAATTCATTTGTTTCTATTTTGATTAAGCAAAGATACCAAATGAAAATATTTATTTGCAAAAAGATTTAGTAGATCATTAAAACTGTAATAGATCCTAAATAATTAAATAAGAAGCCATAACTAGACTATCTGTTTTTTTTTAATTTTGTAGAAAACAGGATTCAAACAAATTATAGAATATGTACGGAAAAATGAAAGATTTTTTAGCAGGCGAGCTAAAAACAATTGAAGAAGGAGGAATTTTCAAAAAAGAACGTATAATTACTTCACCTCAAGGAGCTAAAGTAACCGTTTCTTCTGGAGATGAAGTAGTGATAATGTGTGCTAATAATTATTTGGGATTATCTTCTCACCCAGCTGTGATTCAAGGCGCAAAAGATGCGTTAGATTCACATGGTTACGGGATGTCATCGGTAAGATTCATTTGTGGAACACAAGATATTCACAAGACATTAGAAAAAAAGATTGCCGATTTTTATGGTACAGAAGATACGATTTTGTATGCAGCTGCATTTGATGCAAACGGAGGTGTTTTTGAACCATTATTTGGAGAAGAAGATGCAATCATTTCAGATGAATTAAATCACGCTTCAATTATTGATGGAGTTCGATTATGTAAAGCAAAAAGATACCGATACAAACACTCTGATATGGCGGATTTGGAAGCGCAATTAATTGCTGCACAAGATCAACGTTTCCGTATTATTGTTACCGATGGCGTTTTCTCTATGGATGGAGACATTGCTAAAATGGATCAAATTTGCGATTTAGCAGATAAATACAATGCACTTGTAATGACGGATGAATGTCACTCTGCTGGATTTATTGGTAAAACTGGTCGTGGTGTTCCTGAATATTGCAATGTAATGGATCGTGTAGATATCATTACTGGTACATTAGGGAAGGCATTAGGAGGAGCAATGGGTGGTTATACTACAGGGAAAAAAGAAATTATTGAAATGTTACGTCAACGTTCTCGTCCATACTTGTTCTCTAATTCATTATCTCCAGCAATTGTTGGTGCATCGATCAAAGTATTTGATATTTTAAGTTCAACTACTGAATTACGTGACAAATTAGAATCAAACACTAAATATTTTAAAGATAAAATCGTTGAAGCAGGATTTGATATTAAACCAGGAGATTCGCCGATTATTCCAATTATGCTATATGATGCAGCACTTTCTCAGAAATTTGCAGATTTATTATTGAAAGAAGGTGTAT
This sequence comes from Bacteroidota bacterium, assembly GCA_947378245.1. Classification (GTDB taxonomy): domain Bacteria; phylum Bacteroidota; class Bacteroidia; order Flavobacteriales_D; family Crocinitomicaceae; genus CANHVK01. The sequence goes on along the minus strand of CANCJF010000001.1, from coordinate 55,349 downwards.
ATGCAATCGGATTCTTTTATCCAGTAGTAGCTAAAGGAGCTGCACGTATACGTACACAGATTTCTGCTGCCCATTCCATTGAAGATTTAGATAAAGCAATTGCTGCTTTTATCAAAGTTGGAAAAGAATTGGGTGTTATCAAATAGTACTTTAAACTTAAAAGTAAAAGGGCGATTTCTAGTTGAAATCGCCCTTTTTTATGCGTTATAATTGGTGAATTATTCCACGTAACTTAATTTCAACATATTTGTTTTACCATCTTCTTCCAATGGAATTGCAGCAATATTTATGACTAGATCTCCATTTTTCAATAAGCCTTCTTTACGAAGAATATACTTGATATCAGCAATCGTGTGATCTGTACTGTAATGCTTATCATAATAAAACGCTTTAACACCCCATACTAAGTTCAATTGTGTTAAAATTTGCTCGTTAGATGTAAATACATAAACAGGTGCTTTTGGTCGTTGTGATGCGATTTTATAAGCTGTATAGCCTGAAAAAGTCATGGTGATTATAGCGTCTGCATCTACTCTTTGTTCTAAACGACAAGCATTAAAACAAATAGAATCAGAAATAAAACGTGGGTTTGTTTTACTTGGAGAAACTTCTTTGTGGTAAATTCCTTCAAAAGTTTCCATTTCTTTAATAATGTTAGACATGGCGCGTATCGTTTCTATTGGATAAGCACCGACAGAGGTTTCTCCAGAAAGCATAACACCATCAGTGCCATCTAATACAGCATTTGCAACGTCGTTAACCTCCGCACGAGTAGGAGATGCATTAGAAATCATACTTTCCATCATTTGAGTGGCTACAATGATTGGTTTTGCATGTTCCATACACTTCTTAATCAACATCTTTTGAATCAAAGGAACATTTTGAAAGGGAACTTCAACACCTAAATCTCCACGCGCAACCATCAAACCATCACTTGCAGCAATGATTTCATCGATATCATCAATGGCTTCTGGTTTTTCAATTTTTGCAATAACCTTTGCTTTTGCTCCTTTTTCAGCAATAATGTGTTTTAATTCGATAATATCACGCGCGTTTCTTACAAATGATAATCCTACCCAATCCACATTTTGTTCCAAAGCAAATTCTAAATCAGCTCTATCTTTAATGGTTAAAGATGGTAAAGAAATTTTAGTATTTGGTAGATTTACTCCTTTTTTGGAAGATAATATTCCACCATGAATAACTTTACAACTAACCTTGTCTACACCATTCGTTTCAACAATTTCTAAACATAATTTACCATCATCTAGTAGAATCTTCTCTCCTACTTTTACATCTTTTGGAAGATCTTTGTAATTGATAGAAATGTGGTTTGAAGTCCCAATACATTTATCCGTTGTAACAGTAATAATATGGTCTTTCTCTAGTAATATCCCATTATTTTCTACTTCGTCTACACGAATTTTTGGTCCTTGTAAATCAACTAAAATTGCCGTATTAACGTTTAATTCTTCGTTTAATGAACGAATTAATTTAATTGCTTCCTCATGTTGTTCATAAGCTCCGTGTGAAAAGTTTAATCTACAAACATTTACTCCTTCAAGGATCATTTGTTTTAACACTTCACGCTCAGATGAAGCAGGTCCTATTGTTGCTATTATTTTTGTTTTTTTCATATTATTCAAATATTATTAATTCAGTGGACGCGAAGTCTGTTGGGTCAAATTCATAGGCGCCATGGATTGTTGTTATTGTTTTCAATTTAGTGATTAAATCTGGCAACTTATATAACTGATTATGTAATAAAAAGAAAAAATAATCAATTTGTTTATTCTCAGGGATTAAGTATTTCCCTTCAAATTTATTTTTAATGAAAAACAACTCTAAAAAATTTTCTTCATCTGAAAATTGATAAAAAGGATGTTCTGATTTCTTCTCACCCTTTTGATTAACAATGATAAAAAACTCTACAGATTTTTCTAAGCGAATATTCAGTAATTCATTCATCGCCCAAACAATACGATAATCATTATTTGGCGAGCAGATACCAATCATATCGTAATCGTAATCGACTTCAAAATCTAAAGTATGTTTTTTCTTTTTACTCATGTATTCTTAGAAATAAAATTACACTTTTTAATCTATTGCTACTGTTAAATTAAAGATATGAATTAATAACATTCGGTTTCAAATTCACAATATATAAAAAGAGATAAAGTAAATTTAATTTCATATTTATTGATTATGTCAAAAATTAAATCTAATTTAAAGAAATTAAAAACTTCAGATCATGAACGCTTCAATTCCAAAAGATTTCCTTCAGTTTGTCATTGACTTTAGTAAATTAATGAATGATGAAAAAATAATTTTATCCTACGATGGGATTGTTTCTCAAGATATATTGATGGCATTTACAACGTTAACTGAACGTAGACTTGCACAAAACGAGTCTAATAAAAAAGTTAAAAAAATTGTATATCACGTGATGGTTGAATATTTACAAAACATTGTAAAACACACTGACAGCGATACTATTGAGATGGATAATGATCAAAAAGGTCATTTTATGAAATCGGGAATTTTTATTGTTGGTAAGAAAAAAGACCATTATTTCGTTTCTTCAGGAAACTTAATATTAAATTCCAAAGTAGAGCGCATGGCATATATTCTTGACAACCTAAATCTTATGGATCAAGATGGTTTGAACGAATTATACAAATTTACGTTAAAAGACACTTCTATTTCAGAACGAGGAGGTGCAGGTTTAGGATTGATTGATATTGCTCGAAAATCAGAAGCTCCTTTCAGCTATTATTTTGAAAAAGTGAATGAAGAATTTTCATTCTTTATTTTAAACACAGATATTTCTAGAGATAGGTAGTAATTAGCTAGAGGTTTTCAATTTTTTGAAGCGCTAATTTTGAAGCAATTTGTTCTGCCTCTTTTTTAGAATTTGCAGAACCACTTCCATAGTTTTCGTTATTTATATAAACAACGATTTCGTATGTGTGATTATTTGGGGCTTGGTTTTCATTTATGATTTTGAAATCCAACTCCCAACGGTTTCGTTGACAAAGAATCAATAGTTTCGATTTAAAGTCAATTTCTTCGGCTAATAATTTTTTTACATCTACATACTTACCAAAAATAAATTTGGTAATACTTGTTTTCACAGCTTCAAAACCTCCGTCTAAATACATTGCTCCAAAAAGTGCTTCAATACAATTTCCCTCTATCGTTGAGATATTCATTGATCTACCTTCTTGGTAATTTATAACTGTACGAACTTTTAGTTTTTCAGCAATTTCAGATAGAATTTTACGGCTAACAATCTTAGATTTCAATTGTGTTAAATAACCTTCATCTTCATTAGGGAATTTTAGGTATAACCATTCTGCAATTACAGAACCTAAGATAGAATCCCCTAAAAATTCTAAACGTTCGTTAGATTCTAAATAATGTCCTTTATTTAGCACAGATTTATGTGTAACTGCGACTTTGAAATAAGAAATATCTTTCGGTCGGTAACCAAATTGATCAATCATAAAACGAGTTAAACGTAACTCGTCTTCCGAACGTTTTTGAGAACTTGTAAAAAGATTACGAAACAAAGAGATTATCCTTTGAATTTTTTCACAATCACTGATGTATTATGGCCACCAAATCCGAATGTATTAGATATAGCAACATTTACAGTTCTCTCTTGAGGAGTATGAAATGTAAAGTTTAACTTGTTATCTAATTCTGGATCATCTGTAAAGTGATTGATCGTTGGAGGAACAATGTCATTCTTAACCGCTAAAATACAAGCAATCGCTTCAATGGCACCAGCAGCACCCAATAAGTGACCAGTCATTGATTTAGTTGAGCTAATATTTAAGTTGTAAGCATGTTCTCCAAAAACTTGAGCAATTGCTTTTGTTTCAGCAATGTCACCTAATGGTGTAGAAGTCCCGTGAACGTTGATGTAATCAACCTCTTCTGGCTGCATTTCAGCATCTTCTAAAGCAGAAATCATTACATTACGTGCTCCAATACCTTCTGGGTGAGGTGCAGTCATGTGGTATGCGTCAGCGGAAAGTCCACCTCCTGCAATTTCTGCATAAATTTTAGCACCTCTTTTAACAGCGTGCTCATATTCTTCTAATATAATGGCGCCAGCACCTTCTCCTAATACAAAACCATCACGGTCAGCATCAAAAGGGCGAGAAGCAGTCTCTGGAGAATCATTACGTGTAGACAATGCTTTTAAACCATTGAATCCACCCATTCCCATTTGGTTTACACCTGCTTCCGAACCACCAGTAACAATTGCGTGAGCTTTACCTAAACGAATTAAATTGAATGCATCAATAATTGCGTTACTTGCAGAAGCACATGCAGAAACAGTTACGTAGTTTGGCCCACGGAAACCATATTTAATAGAAATTAATCCCGCAGCAATGTCGGAGATCATTTTTGGGATAAAGAAAGGATTGAATTTAGGTGTACCATCACCACCGAAGAAATTTTCTGCTTCATCTTGAAACGTTTTTAATCCTCCGATTCCAGAACCCCAAACCACACCAATTTTATCAAAATTTGGATTTGAATCTAATAAACCCGAGTCTGCTACGGCTTCAGAAGCTGAAACCATAGCATACTGAGCAAATTGGTCCATTTTACGTGCTTCTTTACGGTCGATAAAATCTTCCGCATTGAAGTTTTTCACTTCGCACGCAAATTGTGTTTTAAACAAAGACGCATCGAACTGCTGAATAATTGCTGCTCCACTTTTACCTGCCAATAAAGCATCCCAATACTCAGTAACTGTGTTACCAATTGGGGTAAGAGCACCTAAACCTGTTACAACAACTCTCTTTAATTCCATACAGAATGTCTTTTGTTTGTTAATACGTTTTTATTAGTTTACGTTTTTCTCGATATAAGAAACAGCGTCACCTACAGTTTGAATAGTTTCAGCTTGATCGTCTGGAATAGCGATGTTAAATTCTTTTTCAAATTCCATAATCAATTCTACTGTATCTAGTGAATCAGCACCTAGATCGTTTGTGAAGCTTGCTTCGTTTGTTACTTCGCTTTCTTCAACACCCAATTTATCTACGATAATGGATATTACTTTTGATTTGATTTCAGACATCTTTTTTAATTTAATGATTAATTCAGCTTGCAAAGAAAGAATATATGGAGTAAAAAACAAAATAATTACGAATTTAATTATCTCAAAGTATCACAAATTAAACATAATCAATTGTATTACAGAAATTTAATTAAAAGTATTTTTTCATTTTTATAACAATAAATTAGTTTTAACTTTGTTGCATGAAACCTATTAAAATTGCGCTTTTTGCTTCTGGAACAGGTTCAAATGCTGAAACAATCATTCGGTATTTTGAACATCATTCAGCTGTAGAGATTGTTTTTGTTTTATCTAATAAATCACACGCACCTATTGTTGAAAAAGCAAAGTCGTTGGGAGTTTCTTTAATTATCTGTAACAATCAACAGGTTGAGGATGAAAGTTATTTAGTTAATCTTTGTAAAAGTCAAGACATTGATTATATTATTTTAGCAGGGTTTTTACGTAAAATTCCAGATACGCTAATAGCTTTTTATCCTGAAAAAATTATCAATATTCACCCATCTTTACTTCCAAAATTTGGCGGTGCAGGTATGTATGGTAAGTTTGTGCATGAAGCTGTAATAGCTGCTCATGAAAAGGAAACAGGTATCTCTATTCATTATGTCTCGGAAGAATTTGATTCGGGACGAATCATTGCGCAATTTTCCGTTCCAATCCAAATCGATGATACTGTTGAAGCCATTCAGGAAAAGGTCCATCAATTGGAACACCAACATTTTGCGCCAACAATTGAACGTGAAATTTTGGATATGTAGGGATGTTTTTTTGTGTTTTGTAGGGATGTATCATGTACATCCCTACAAAACACAAAAACATATTTATTCCACCGGTTTTAATCCTTCCAACAACAACGTCAATTCGATAAAATCATCTACGGATAACCTTTCAGGTCGTGTTTCTAAAAATCGATGCTCTACCACATTTCCTAATAAAAATGGTTTAACTGAATTTCGTATCATTTTTCTTCGTTGATTGAAACATGCTTTAACTACTTGAATAAAAAACTTTTCATCACAAGGTAGTTTATCTCTGTTATTTCTAGTCAACCGAATCACACCTGATTTTACTTTTGGAGGAGGATTAAATACATGCTCGTCCACCGTAAAACAATACGTGATATCATAAAAGGTTTGTAATAAAACACTAATGATGCCATAGGTCTTAGTTCCAGGTTTTACAGCTATACGTTCTGCAACTTCTTTTTGAAACATTCCCATAATTTCAGGAATCTGATTTCGATATTCTAAACAACGAAATAAAATTTGAGAAGAAATATTATATGGAAAGTTACCAACTACAGCGAATGGTTGATCTCCAAAAAACGAGGCAAGGTTAGCTTTTAAAAAGTCTGCTTCAAAAATTTTATCCTTTAATTGAGGGAAATGTTCATGAAGATAGGCTATTGAATCTCTATCGACATCCATAGCCCATAAATCATTTTTTTCTTCTTCTAAAAGAAAGACTGTTAACGCCCCCATTCCAGGTCCAATTTCCAACACTTTACGGCAATCATTAAATCCGCCGAATTGTTGAGCAATACGTTTACTTACATTTTTATCGATCAAGAAATGTTGACCTAAATGCTTTTTAGCTTTAACTGACATTAAACGGTAAAGTGTTCAACAACCGTTAATAATGTACGGAATGCTGCGAATTTTCCTTGGTATTTTTCGGTGTGGTCTTTTTGCAAACGTGGTGCATAATCCCGTTGGTACTCATCATATTTTTCTTGCGTAGGACTCGTGTACATAATTGAATAGGTTACTCCTCCATCTTCTTCTCCATGTATTCTTGAAATTTTACTTTCTAAAAAACAACCGCTTTGCAACACCTCTGGTATGTGCGTAGCGCGCATCCAAGCCAACCATTCTTTTTCAATTTGTTGATCGATGCTTACTGTAACATTATATAATATCATATCAACAAAATTAAACAATCTAGAATGTCAATTCTATGCAATTCAAAAAATATTTTTAGTTTTATTAAACTTTTTGGATTTGGTGAAGTCCTAGTACTATAACTAACAATTAAAACTATGAAAAATTTAGTACTACTTACAGCGATACTTTTTACTGCATTTTCATTTGCACAAGATGCGAATGGAGAGAAAAAACCTAAATTAGAAATTCGGTCTATTAATGCAGATCATGAAATACACCGTAAAACAAACGATCATAAATCGGAACGTATTGATTTGAAGAAAGAAGATCTTAGAGATCACGCACACAAACCAACTTTAGAAAGACATAACCGCCCTCATTTAGATGGAAAACATGGTGATCGTCCAAGAAGAGAAGATGTAAAAAAAGAGCGTCATCATGAGAAACATATTGAACAGGGTCAAGAAAAAAGACAAGAGAAACGTCAAGAGATTATGCAACAACGTAAAGAACGTCGCTAAAAAAGGTTAATAATTGATTTAGAATTTAATTTATGAAAATCCAACATTTGAATGGTCTATGGATATTGCTAGTTTCATGTATGGTTACTAGTAATTTCATTTTAGCGCAAGACAGTTCAGCAACCGTAGATCGAGGTTTGAAATTAGCCAATGAAAAGAAATTTCAAGAGGCAATTAGTGTGTTTGAACGTTGCGTGAAGCAAACACCAGAAAATGCAGATTTATATTTCTATTTGGGAAATGCGTATTTAGATTTATTAGATTTTAACAATGCCATCAAGCAATTTTCACAAACGATTGCTTTTAATGCGAATTACAGTGATGCTTATTACAATCGTGCAAGTTGTTATTTTCAAACGAAAGATTATACCTTAGCATACCGAGATTACTCCAAAGTGATGATCCTCGATTCTAAAAACACATACACTTATTATTTGCGTGGAAATTGCTCCTATAAATTGGCAAATTATAATGATGCTATTACAGATTACGAAACTGTTTTGAAATATACACCATCACTTCACGAAGTTCAGTTTGATTTGGGAAATGCTTATTTTTCAGTAGGAAATTTTGAAAAAGCATTGAGTTTTTATGATCAGGCAATTGCATTAAATAATTCATATAGTAACTATTATTTTAATCGTGCTATTACTGAATTTAATTTAGGTTTTCCAGAAGATGCATGTGCTGATTTTAATAATGCAAAAGACTTGGGAGATAAAGAGGCTGAAGGATATATGAAAGAATTGTGTAAATAGGATTACTATATTAATTGGTAAATGATAAATTCAAAATTAATTGTCATCCTGCTTTTTTTAATAGGAAACAGTGAATTATATTATTCACAAAACATAGGTAATTCTATTCATATTTCAGATACTGCAGTCTACAAACATGACACATTAGTTAAAGATCCTGTTTACAGGCGTTTTCGTGCTTCTCTAAATTATTCAAGTGCGAATACAATGTTAGGTAAACGAGATTCTATTCCAATTCCAATACTAACCCCGACCATAAAATATACAACATCCAAAGACTTCTTTTATCAAATCTCACTCGTGCACTCAAACACGACATCCAAAATGTTTGATGAGGTAGATCTAAAAATTGGAAAGAATTTTTATATCGGAGAACGTTGGAATTTTACACTTTCATATACACGATATAATTATAGTAAAGAAGTCGATCGATTAAGTGCTGTAGTAAATAATGATTTTAATGCTTATGCTGGTTTTGATTGGGGACATGATATATACACAGGATTAAGTTTGGATTATACTTCTGGTAAAAAAACTGTCCCTTTTCACTCAGTGGATAGTGTATTTAATAAAAAAGAGAAATACGTTTTGGTAGATAATACTGGGTATACCTATGTAGAAGCAAAAGATTTTACCATGACTTTCATGAATTCAATCACTTTCTATTTTTATGAACTACTCAACCAATATGATAAATTAATTTTAACTCCGGAAATTGACGTATTATATGGAACTCAAAATGGAGTAGAATCAAGTGCAACTACCAAAAAACTAGCAAAAGGAAAAGGATTACAAACAAAAACATCAACACAAACCATCAAAACAAATACTCCCTTTTTAGCATATACATTTAACCTTGATTTTAGGTATGTATTTAAAAAGTTTACAATTAATCTTTCTCCCTATTATACCATGCCACAAAATATCGGTTCTGGCGCTGCTTCAACTCCATATTTTGTAATGTATGGAGGTGTTATTTATACACTTAAATGGGAACGAAAAAAGAATAACTAGGGGTTTTCTTTTAAAAATCAATTCTGATATGTATATTCGCGTGCTTAAAAAATTATCATAAGATGGCTATTATTGGAAAAATACGTGAAAAATCAGGGATTACTATCGTTTTATTAGGATTGGCAATGTTCGCATTCATCATGAGTGGATGGGACAATATGTTTGGTTCTTCAAATCAACCTATTGGTTTAGGGGAGGTTTACGGTGAGAAAGTGGATCCAATGGAATATGAAAAATTGGTTCAATCGATGATTCAATCAGATCAACAGCAATATGCACAACAACAACGTCCTTATACAGAGACAGATAAAAAACAGTCTGAAAATCGTGCATGGACCATGTTGGTGGAAGAGAAAATCTTAGAAGAAGAATACGAAAAATTAGGAATCGATGTAAGTAAAAATGAATTTGATGCTTATTTATACGGTACTGATGGTTTTACTGTAATGCCAAATTTAGCACAAAGTTTTGTTGATTCAGTTACTGGTCAATTTAACCCACGTATGTTAGAAAAACGTATCCAAGATATGGAAAGTTCAACAGATCCTAAAGTACAAGCAGATTGGGAAACAACAAAAACAAGTTTTACAAACCAACGTAAAAACGAAAAATACTACCAAATTCTTTCTCAAGGTGTTTATGTAACTAAATTAGAAGGTAAAGAAGAGTATAAAGCACAAAAAGAAGTTAAAAATATTTCTTATGTAATACGTCGTTACTCTGAAATTCCTGATGATCAAATCAAAGTATCTGAGGATGAAGTAAAATCATACTATGAAGAGCATAAAAATGAGAAAAAATACGAATCTACTGCAGGCAGAGATGTAAAATATTTTGATATAAATATCGCTCCATCTAAAAAAGATACAACAGAATTTAATAAAATATTGAAAACTATCAAAGATGGTTTCTCTAAAACAAAAGATGATTCTACGTTTGTGTTGTCAAATAGCGACTTAAAATTCTACACGAGTACTCGTCAATCTACTTTACGTCCTGAAGGTGATGCTAAAGCTCAACAAGGATTAACTTTCCCATTAAAAATGGATACAGTATTTAAGATGGCTTCTGCAGGACAACTTGTTGGACCTTATGTTGACAATGGAAAATTCCGTATTGCGAAAGTAAGAGGTTTCAATAACAATGTTTGCAAAGTTAGACACATCTTATTAAGCGCACCAAAAGGAGATTCTTTAAAATTACGTGCTGTTCGTAAAATGGCAGATACTTTAATTTTGAAAATCAACAAAGACAACTTTACTGAATATGTAAATAAATACAGTGAAGATCCTGGATCTAAAAGTACGGGTGGTGTATATGAAAACTTCCTCGATTACGAAATGGTTCCTCAATTCTCTAAATTTGCAGTTGAAAAACCAATTGGTACTATCGGAATGGTAACTACAGATTTCGGGATTCACATCATTGAAGTAATGGATCGTAAATCGGTAAAATATCCTATTGTTTCATTCATTGAAAAAGAATTACTTCCAAGTAATGATACAAAAATGAAAGCAACAGATGACGCATTTGATGTTTTAAATGAATTAGACGAAAAAATTTACAGAAAAAATTCTCCAAAAGCAAAGTTGGATTTATTTGATACAATTGCACAACAAAAAGGGTATTTTGCTCGTCCAGTAAGAATACTTGATGAAAATCCTTCTGCTCAAGGATTCACAACTACATTGGCTGAGGATGCAATATTGAAATTAGCCTATGACGAAAATACGGAAGTAGGAACTTTATGTTCAAAACCAATCATTGATGGTAACAGATATATTATTGCAATCGTATCTTCAGTAAGGGAAAAAGGTGTTCCTGCTTTCATAGATGTTCAAGAATCTATGAAATTAGAAGTCATCAAACAAAAGAAAGGTGATCGTTTTGTTAAGCAAATAGGAAAACAAAAGAACTTAAATGTTCTTGCTAAAAAAGGAAAAACAATTGTAAACAAAGGAGAAGTAACTTTTGCGAATCCTCAATTGCAAGGATTCGAACCTGAAGCTGTAGGAACATTATTTGCTGGTTTAAAAGATGGTTCTACTGTACTTGTAAAAGGAGAACAAGGTGTTTATGTAATTCAAATCAACAAAACAATTAAAGCACCAACAACTAGTGATTATACAATGGAAGCTATGCAATTATTAAACAGTGTTCGTGGGAACCAACAAGGGGAAGCGAAAATGGCATTGATTAAATTGGCGGATGTTAAGGATAATCGTAAGTTCGCATTCTTAGGGATAAGAAGATAATATAATTTTTAAATTGCTTTTTCTTCTTTTTTATAAAATCCTTTTGATTCCCTGCACTAACGTTTGGTCTTCGAAAGCAAGCTTTCTCTCCTCATATACTAAAGTATACTGCGGTATTAATTTTTTGTTTGCCTCGAAAAATCTAATTTAAAAATCACATTAAACAATATATATAAGGTCGGCTGAAAGGTCGACCTTTTTTTGTGTAAATTTGTTTGCATGGCACCTGAACACTTACAACTTAAACTAAAAACTATTCCTGAACAACCTGGCATTTATCAGTATTTCGATAATAATGGTGTAATAATCTATGTAGGGAAAGCCAAGAATTTGAAAAAACGTGTTACTTCCTATTTTGTCAAAACACAAGATAATGCGAAGACACGTATCCTAGTAAAGCAAATTATTGATATACAATATCTGGTTGTGGATACTGAGTTGGATGCTTTATTGCTAGAAAATAGTTTGATCAAAAAGTATCAACCAAAATACAATATTCAACTTAAAGATGACAAAACTTATCCATGGATATGTATAAAAAATGAGCCTTTTCCTAGGGTGTTTTCTACACGTAATTTAGTACGTGATGGTTCACGGTATTTTGGCCCCTATACCAATGTGAAAATGGTAAATACGTTAGTTCAATTGATTAAAGAATTATATCAATTGCGAACGTGTTCGTTTGATTTATCAGAAAAAAATATACAACAAGAAAAATACAAAGTGTGTTTAGAATACCACATTGGAAATTGTAAAGCACCATGTGTTGGAAAACAAACAAATGATGAATATACGATCTCTATTCAGCACATTGAAGCCATTCTAAAAGGTCAAATTTCTAACGTAATTCAGTATGTAAAAAAAACGATGATGGAGTATGCGGATGTTTATCGTTTTGAAGATGCTCAAACAATGAAGGAAAAGCTAGAATTATTAGAAAATTACAAGGCAAAATCCACCATAGTTTCTCCAAAAATTCAGGCTGTGGATGTGATTACTGCGATTGAAGATGAGAAAGCCTATTTTGTAAATTATTTAGTAGTTTCCAACGGTGCGATCATACATGGTATTACTTTGGAAGTGCAAAAGAAATTAGAGGAGACAATGGAAGACGTACTCTTATTTGCTTTACTTGAATTGCGTGTACGATTTTCGAGTATTACCAAAGAAGTATTGACATCAATAGCTATCGTTTCTCCTTCCACAGACTTTAAATGTTTGGTTCCTCAGATTGGCGATAAAAAGAATTTGATTGAGTTATCGCTAAGAAATGCGAAGTTTTATCGAATTGAAAAGTTTAAACACCAAAAAATTATCAATCCTGAAGAACATACTGAACGTATATTAAAAACCATTCAACGCGATTTACGATTGTCAGAACTTCCAAAGCACATGGAATGTTTTGATAATTCCAATATACAAGGGACAAATCCTGTGTCGGCATGTGTGGTATTTAAAGATGGTAAACCTTCCAAAAAAGATTACAGACATTTTAATGTGCAAACAGTTGTGGGTCCTGATGACTTTGCAACTATGGAGGAAGTTGTTTTTAGACGATACAGGCGCTTATTAGATGAAAATGAGTCAATGCCTCAATTAATCATTATTGATGGAGGTAAAGGGCAATTAGGCGCGGCATTAAAAGCTTTAGAAAAATTAAATATACGAGGCAAAATAGCCATTATTGGTATCGCTAAACGTTTGGAAGAAATATTCTTTCCGGGAGATAGTATACCAATTTATCTAGATAAACGTTCAGAGAGTTTGAAAGTGATTCAATACATGCGAAATGAGGCACATCGTTTTGGGATAACACATCATCGTAATCGACGCAGTAAAGGAGCTTTTATTTCGGAATTAGAAGGAATACCAGGAATCGGTGAAACAACTTTCAAAAAATTAATGAATACTTTTAAAAGTTTATCTGGAATTAAAAAAGCATCTATAGAATCCTTAGAAAATTGTATTGGTAAGGCTAAGGCTAAGGTGTTATATGATTATTTTGGGGAGGACTAATTAAACTTAATTGATTTTGCAGGACTAATTCGTGTTATAATATAGGATGGTACAATTAACGCTAATAAGCATATCACAAGTGTAGCAATATTTAACAAAATGAAAATCCCGATATTTAGTTGAATAGGTACAGCGTTCAGATAATACACTTCGGGATTAAGCGGGATTAATTTGAAATATTTTTGGAGGGTACAAAAACCGATACCTATCACATTTCCCCAAAACATACCTCGAAACATAAGAAATGCAGCTTGGTAAAGGAAAATCTTACGAATATTCCAATTGGACGCACCTAAACCCTTCATCAATCCAATGAAATTTGTTTTTACTAAAATCATCACTAACAACGCAGACCCCATATTAATGACCCCAATGATGATCATCAAACTTAAGATGATCCAGACATTAATATCGAGAAAACTCAACCAAACAAAGATGTCACTTTGGCTATCTACGATACTCGTGACTTTTAATTGTTGGTTTTGTTCACTCCCCAGTAATACTTGATTTTTTAGGTGACGTACATCTTCTTCCAAGGTATTCCAATCATTTACTGTACATTCAAAAGCACCTACATAGTTATGGTAACTTCCTTTGCCATCAATTTGTGTGAATTCAATGGTTCGATTTCCTGCTTGAATGGAAAAATGATAACCTGATTCATCTAGATATTTTTTGTCAACCAGGCCTTCTGAACTTGCTTGAATGGGTTGAAAATCTGAGTTATTATTGTGAACTTTTACTTTTAAAAAAGCTGTATCAGGTATACTTGTTTCCCCATCTTTACCATCCATAAACATCCAGTAATCCGATGCAATAACACGGATTACAGTATCTTTAGTTGGGTAGAAACCATAGGCTCCCACTTTATCGTAACCAGTTCCCCAATCCAAACGATAATTTCCGTTTCCACCAATAGGATTGGCTTGAATGACTAGGTTTCCTTTATATAAAGTATCAGAAACTGTAACACTTACTTGAATTCCCCAATCATTGAGTAGTTGAATGTGTCGGAGGTCAGCTATAATCATCTGTTTATCCAATTCTTCATACCCAGTTTCATAGATGCCGACAATCTTAAACATCTTTTTAATGGGTTTATTTTTCACGAAAAAAGTACGAACTTCGTCACCAAGGTGATAATTAAGATCATGTGCGATTTTAGTAGAAATTAGAATTTCATCAGAAGTATATTTAGTGTCAAAATTTGGAATTCTACCGGATATTAAATTCGACTTAAAAAACTCCCAATCGTAAGATTTATCAACTCCTTTCACAAGCACACCTTCAATTTCTTGTTGAATTTCCGGATTTTTTTTAGTAATATTGGACTGTAGAAGGGCCGCTTTAAAAGCAACAGGTTGGATGTGTTTTATCTTTTGATCATGTAACAATGATGGATAAAACGATTGATGGATAAAAATGGGTTCACTTTCATGAATGGTGTTTTCACCAGATTTTGTAATGATAGCATGAGATCCAAAACCTATCACTTTATCTCGTACTTCTTGTTGAAAGCCTTTAACTACGGCTAAAGTAATAATATTAACAATCATTGCGAGAGCAATACTAATAATAGAGATACGAACGATGGGTTGAGAAACTTTTTTCCCTTCCACTTCGTTTTTTAGAAGTTTACGTGCTATGAAAAATTCAAATTTCAAGTTCTCTATTTATGGATTACGAAAGTACACAATGCTTTTGTCCTTAAAAAGTATTTTCTTGATTTTGATCTTAATCTTAACCGTTTCTTGGAAAAAAACTTCGAATGTTCTATTAACTTTTCCAATTAAATATCCTACTCAAAAAGTCGATTCAAATCATCATAAACCCATCGTATTGGCTGTTGAACGTTTGGATTTGTATTTTGATTCATTGGTTGGGAAGCGTGTTGCAATCGTTGGGAATCAAACATCAATGATTGGTAAAACACATTTGGTAGACACCTTAATCAGTTTAGGTATTAAAATACAAAAAGTATTTGCTCCGGAACATGGATTTAGAGGGGTTGCAGACAATGGAGAGCATGTATGGAATGATCATGATCCAAAAACTGGAGTTGATATTATTTCTTTGTATGGACATAATCGTAAACCAACAAAAGAACAACTATCAGATGTAGACATCGTTTTATTTGATATACAAGATGTTGGAGTTCGTTTTTACACGTATATTTCAACTTTACATTACGTGATGGAGGCATGTGCTGACAGCAATATACCCTTGATTGTATTAGACAGACCTAATCCGAATGCACATTATGTGGATGGACCTGTACGTGATGAATTTCATAAATCATTTATCGGTATGCATCCTGTTCCGATTGTATATGGAATGACTATCGGTGAATATGCTGAGATGATTAATAATGAGTGTTGGTTGAGCGATAGTTCAGGATGTAATTTATACGTAGTTCCATGTAAAAATTATACACATGACACTAAATATGTATTACCTGTTCCTCCAAGTCCAAATTTAAGATCAGATTTTGCAATTTCATTGTATCCAAGTTTGTGTATTTTTGAAGGAACTACAGTAAGTATAGGTCGTGGAACTGATTCACCATTTGAAGTCTTTGGTCATCCTTTATTTCCGGAATCAGACTATAAATTTACACCCGTTTCCGGTTTTGGTTCAAAGCGACCAGTGAATGAAAATAAACTTTGCTACGGATACGATCTCAAGACATTGGGGATGCAGGACGTCAATAAACTAAACATCGATTGGATTATACAAGCTAAAAAGTTGTTGGGAGACTCCATCACCTTTATTGATCAACCAATATTTTTTGATCGTTTAGCTGGAACTTCAAAATTTAGAATGCAATTAATCAATAATATTCCTGAAGAAGAGATTCGTAAATCATGGGAAGATGATTTATTAGATTTTAAAATGATACGCAAAAAATATTTAATATATAAGTAATTAAAAGTGAAATCATAGTAAAAAAACACTTCGATTCCAATAAGCCTAAGGCATCCTCATTTTTCAAACGCCTCCATAAACAACTCTCCTTGAAGTTTATAACCAGCAGGATTAAAATGAAGATGATCAAAAATCATGTAATTTTTCTTTATCCAAGCATCTACAGAACCATCTCCACCCATAATATGTTGAAGATCCCAAAGTGCAATATTCGGATTTTCATTGGCAATATTTCGAATAATACGGTTGATTTCAGTCAATCGTTCTGGACGTCTGTCATCATATTTTGTATCAGGTGCAGTTGTAAATAAAATTGCAGTTTTAGAACTGTAGCGTGATAATAATTCTGTAAACACACGTACTTCTTGAAAAACTTTATCTTCTTTTAATGAATCAATGTAGGAATCATTTGTGCCTAAAGAAACAATTAATAAACTTGGTTTTAGTGCACGTAATTGTTCCATAAATAAAGGAGTGTTATTCATGAATTGTTGCATAGTTGAGCCAGCTACACCAAATTTGTGATAACTTATTCCACGCTTAGGGTGTGAATTTAATTTTAACGCATAAATTAATAAACCATCAGATTTTGAGAATTTTAAAGAGTAATTGTTTTCGATTGAGCTAAAAGTAATTTCAGTAATCGCAGTGTTTTTACTAATTACTTGTGTGTGAATTTTACCTTTGTGAATGGAAATTGGTAAAGGATTACCATCATAATAATGTAAGAACGAAATTTTAGTAATATCCTTGTACAAAGAATTTGAAGAGAAAATTAAATTTCCAGTTGTACTGCTTAAATAAAAACCAAGCCCTGTAATACCAAGTGGTGTAGCTGGATTAGGTTCTTTGATACTTGCTCTTTTCCAAGTCCCTAAAGTATCTATAGGAAATACTTTTTGACTTTGTTTATTGAAAAATTGATAAGGAAACATCCAGGCTTCTTCACTTTTGCCATATTGATTTTCCAATTGATTTTTAATTTCACCTGAAAATTGACCTATTTCAATGTGTGAATCACCTATGTGAACAATTGAAAATAATGAATCATTGGATACAGCAAGGTTCTTTAACAAGGCATAAACATGATTTAATGCATTTCTATGTAAAATAGTATCTATTGTATTTTTATGTATGTTAAAGGTGTTTTTAGTGACCCCTGTTTGACATTTTGCAGCTAATAAAATCAGTATGCAGCCTATAAAAAGTAATTTTTTCATCTCTATAAATACCTGTTAAACGCACTAAAATACAAATTCTATTTAGTAACTTCACGGCATAGAACTTTCAAGGATAAAATTAGGGTGAAAATTTACACAAACTTTGATGAAATTGGACAAATTCCCAATCCGGTGTTAACTATTGGAACGTTTGATGGTGTACATCTTGGTCATCAGAAAATTATTGAGCAACTCAATCACCGAGCAGATGAAGTAGGTGGAGAATCTGTGTTATTTACCTTTTTTCCTCATCCTAGGATGATTATTCATCCTACGAATCATGGGATTAAATTAATACAAACTCAAGAAGAGAAAATAGAAAAACTGGCGCGCTTAGGACTAAAACATTTAATCGTTTTTCCATTTACTAAAGAGTTTTCAGAATTCACTGCTGATGAATTTGTTTCGCAATTTTTGGTTGCTAAATTACATGTTCATACAATTATTGTTGGTTATGATCATCAATTTGGAAAGAATAGAGAAGGAAATTTACATTTTTTAGAATTACGCGCATTAAACTATGGATTTTGTGTTGAGGAAATTTCAGCTCAAGAGATTAACGATGTAAATATTAGTTCTTCGAAAATTAGAAAAGCATTATCCAAAGGGGATATTTCTACTACTAATCACTATTTGAATGAAACGTATCAACTTAGTGGAACTGTTATTCATGGAAATAAATTAGGTAGAACGATAGGTTATCCTACAGCTAACATTCGTATTGATGATTCATTAAAATTAATTCCTGGGAATGGAGTTTACGGTGTTAAAATATCCTTGGAAAATGGCCAAATGCATTCAGGTATGATGAACATAGGTACTCGTCCTACCTTAGATGACTCCATGGAAACACATATTGAAGTACATATATTTGATTTCTCGGAAGATATTTATAATCAAAAAATTCACGTATCTTTGATAGAGCGCGTTCGTGAAGAGCAAAAATTTGCGAATGTTGAAGCGTTAAAACATCAACTTGCACAGGATGAAATATTTGTTCGTACTTCTTTTTCTGAGTAGCACCTTTTTTACAATTGCTAATAAGGAGGTGGATACCATCCATTATGTGACACTTGAACAGGCACATTCCATGGAAATTGAAGAAGTAACTGCAATAGACTTATCCAAGCGAAAACTGACTGCATTACCCAAAGAATTAAGTAAATATAAGTTTTTGCGTCATTTGAATTTAAGTAAAAATAAATTATCAGAAGTACCAGAATTTATATCAAGTTTTGAGCGATTAATTGATATTGATTTATCTAAAAACAATTTAACTGTTTTTCCAACTGAAATTTGTAAGATTAAGTCACTTGAGCGACTACTATTAAGTCAAAATCCTTTTACTCATATTTCAGAAAGCATAGTTAATTTGGATAAATTGAGATATATAGATTTATGGGAAACGCCTCTTGAAACCTTTCCCAATGCATTTTTATCGATGAAAAATTTAAAATACATTGATATGCGAGGGATTGTTTATGGACCTACATACCAACAAAAATGGTTACGCGGATTACATTGGGTAAAAATAGAATTTGATGCACCATGTGATTGTATGGAAAAATAACGATGCAACTTACAAAAATTAAAATAAAAGAATGAAAAAAACAATTGGTAGATTAATATTTATAGTACTAATTGCAGCTACATTGCTCGTTTCATGTGGGAAAAAAGATAAGGATGTGATGGAAGTTTCAAGCATTGCAACAGATGATAATGTTGCAGATAATTCTTTTTCAGATTTGAAAGACATTGGAGATCTAGCAGGTATAACAAATACGGTAAAAGATTATGATAAATCAAAAGATACATGCATAAAAGTAAATGTTGTGTCTTATGATTCATTAGCAAAAAAAATAAAGTTATTTGTTGATTTTGGATTGACCGATTGTACTTGTAATGATACTAAAAAAAGACGTGGAAAAATCAATATTGAGTATGTTGGAAAGGTTGGTTTAGAGGGTAGCGAAGCTATTTATGAACCTGAAAATTATTTCATAAATGGCTACGGGGTAAGTGGTAAAAAAACGATTAAAATAATTGAAAAATTTACGCATTCAATTCAAGTAGAAAATGGAAAAGTGACTAAACCTGATGGCTCATCTATTACTTGGATATCCAATAGAATTCGCAAAATGGTTTCGGGATATGATACACCACTTAATTTTTTAGACGACTCCTATGAAATTTCTGGAAATTCAAGCGGAGAAAATTCTGAGGGAAAATCATATTCATTTATGACAGAATCACCATTAGTAAAATCAATTGGTTGTCAATGGATTAAATCTGGAAAATTAACAATAAAACGCGAAGGTAAACGAGATGCAATAATTGATTATGGGGATGGAACATGTGATGATAAAGCCATTCTTTCTATAGGTAGTTGGAACAAAGAAATTAGTATAAAAAAATGATGCGTTAACTGTTATTTAATTCCTGTTTTATTTTGAATTGTCCATGCTATTAAGCTTGCTCTTTGTTTTGCTATTTCAGCTCTCTCACCAATAAACATTGCATTCACAGTCGCATGAAATAATTCAATCCATCGATTAAAATGTTCTTGTGTAAGAGGCATATGCATATGTTTATCAGTTACATTTGTTGTGTAGCCCGACTCGTCTAGTAAAACAAAAGACCAAAAATCAACCATTTTAGGCATGTGACTTTCAAAGTCAATCCTCTGAAAAAACGGTGCAAGATCTTTGTCAATTAATACTTGAGAATAAAATGATTGTACTAAATCTTGTACATCGCTCTTTTCCGAAATTTCTTTCATAAACCTTATATTAGTATAATTTTAGTACTATAAATTTAATTAATTCTAGACCGTTAACACTATCTAATTATTTAATAATTTGAAAGAATAGATAGAATTTGAGTATAAAGTGTCTACTTTTGTTTGTGTATGATTTAAAAGATTGAATTATGTTAGTTTTTAAATTTGGTGGTGCTTCAGTTAAGGATGCTGAAGCTGTGAAGAATGTTGCAAAAATTATTTCTTTATTTCCTAAAGAAAAAAAATTAGTTGTTGTTTCTGCAATGGGGAAAACAACGAATTCAATGGAAGAGATTGTAGATGCTCTTTGGAATAAAAGTACTGAATCATTTCGTTATTTAGTTGACCAAGTATATCAATATCATATTAATGTTTGTGAAAAATTATTTCCTGATTCACATGAAGGGGTTAATAGTTTTCTGGATGAACTTTTTGAAGGATTACAAAATAAGATTAACCAACCACTTTCTGAAAATTATGATTTTGTCTACGATCAAATTGTATCTATTGGAGAATTGGCTTCTACAAAAATTGTGGAATGTTATTTGTTAGAACAAACTGAACAAGCGATTTGGTTAGATGCTCGCTTGTGTATCCGAACGGATAACAGTTATCGCAATGGATCAGTGGATTGGTTAAAAACACAAGAGTTAATTACTACTCATGTTTCACCCTTATTAAAAAATTCAAATACAATTGTTACTCAAGGATTTATTGGATCTACTACCGAAGGTTTAACAACTACATTAGGTCGCGAGGGATCTGATTATACTGCAGGAATTTTTGCTTATTGTTTGAATGCATCAAGTGTAACCATTTGGAAAGATGTACCCGGTATGTTGAATGCAGATCCAAAATGGTTCGATAATACGATAAAATTAAAACAAATTTCTTTTCAAGAAGCTATTGAGTTGGCATACTATGGTGCAACTGTCATCCATCCTAAAACAATTAAGCCATTACAAAACAAAAACATTCCATTATTTGTAAAATCATTCATTGATCCTCATGCTGAAGGAACTGAAATTTCTGCTTCTACTGAATTTGATCATCTTGTTCCTTCATTTATTTTTAAGATGAATCAAATTAAGGTTGGTATTACTCCTAAAGATTTTTCATTTATAGTGGAAGAAAATTTGAGTCATTTATTTGATGTTCTTTCTCGTGCTGGAGTTCATATTAATTTAATGCAAAATTCAGCGATTAGTTTTGATTTTGTGATTGATAATAAACAAAATGTAATTAAAAATCTTTTTCAAATTTTAGAAAAAGAGTATGTAATTACGGTGGAAGAAGGTTTTGAATTAGTAACGATACGTCATTACGATCAAAAGACGATTGATAGAGTAACAGAAGATAAGCAGATTATATTAACGCAAAAATCCGAACAGACTGCTCGGATTTTGATGCGATGATCAAAACAAGTACGGGAAGCTTTAGGTTCCCGTACTTGTTTTGGGATGTTGCATGCAACATCCTTACTCTCCTAGTATTAGTTCTTTTGCTTCAGGTTTAGTCAAAGCATCTTTGATTAATCCTTCCAATTCTAACATCAATTCTGGGTTGTCTGATAAAATGGATTTGACAGAATCTCTTCCTTGCCCTAGTTTTGTTTCTCCGTAGGAGAACCATGAACCACTTTTCTTGATGATGTTTAGGTCAACTCCAAGGTCAATGATTTCACCAACTTTAGAAATTCCTGCACCATACATGATGTCGAACTCTGCTTTACGGAATGGTGGAGCAACTTTGTTTTTAACCACTTTCACTTTTACACGGTTACCGATAACTTCTTCCCCATCTTTTAATTGTGCTGCACGACGAATATCTAAACGTACAGAAGCGTAGAATTTCAAAGCGTTACCACCAGTAGTAGTTTCTGGGTTACCAAACATTACACCGATTTTATCACGTAATTGGTTGATGAAAATACAAGAACATTTCGCTTTTGAAATAGATCCAGTTAATTTTCTTAGTGCTTTCGACATCAAACGTGCTTGTAGACCCATTTGTGAATCCCCCATTTCTCCTTCAATTTCTGCTTTTGGAGTCAAGGCAGCAACGGAATCCACCACGATTAAATCGATAGCTCCTGAGCGAATCAAGTTATCCGCGATTTCTAATGCTTGTTCACCATTATCTGGTTGGGAGATTAATAAGTTGTCAATATCAACTCCTAATTTTCTTGCGTAAAATTGATCAAATGCATGTTCTGCATCAATGAATGCTGCGATACCTCCATTTTTTTGACATTCTGCAATCGCGTGAATTGCCAAGGTAGTTTTACCGGAAGACTCTGGTCCGTAGATTTCAACGATTCTACCTTTAGGGAAACCGTTAACTCCTAATGCTAAGTCTAAGGTAATTGAACCAGAAGGAATCACTTCAATTTCATCAATTGGAGAATCCCCCATTTTCATTACGGTACCTTTACCATACGTTTTATCTAACTTATCCATTGTAAGTTGTAACGCTTTCAATTTTTCTAAGTTTACTTCTTTGTTTGCCTCTTTAGCCATGATTTTATTTTTTAATTCGTTATTATTTATCGTTTCTTTTGACAAAGGTATACCCTATACAACGTATTTTTTTTACGTTCTACTTGTTCCCTTCCATTATTTCTAAAATTTCTCGTGTGTGGTCTTTCGTATTAGGTTTGTCAATGATTCCGATAATTACACCTTTTTCGTCAACAATAAAAGTTGTACGGTGAATTCCATCGTATTCTTTCCCCATGAATTTTTTATACCCCCATACATCGAATGCATCAATTACTTTACGGTCGGTATCTGCTAATAGAGTAAATGGTAATTCATATTTATCAATGAATCGCGTATGTAATTTTACATCGTCCATGCTAACACCTATGATTTCAATACCCTTTTCTTGTAACTCACTATAATTATCACGTAAGTTACATGCTTGTGCAGTACAACCCGGTGTTAAATCTTTCGGATAGAAATACACAACATATTTTTTTCCAGCTAATGTTGCTGATGAAAATGCATTCCCATTTTGGTCGATACTCTCGAATGCAGGCGCTTTGTCGTTTACTTTTAAATGCTTCATGCTTATATTTTAAACAAATACGATTATTATTTAATCAAAAGTATGACTAATTTTTTAAACAGCAAGAAAAATTTGATTTTTTTGTTCGGAAAGTTTTCGTTATTTTATTCTATATTTTTTAAATACGTTTGTTTTTCCAAACTTTATTTTCTATATTTGAATAAATCAATGTGAACGATGAAAGTTTTTCTTGTCTTTTTATTCCTAACCATATCTACTGGGTTGTTTGCTCAATCTAATAGTAAAGTGGTGGATACAGACGATATCACCGTTTCGCTTTATCCTAATCCTGCTTCTGAATTTTTGAATATTACTGTAAAAGGTGGTTTGACAAAAGGAAGCATTAAAATTTTCAGCGCCTTGGGGACTGAAATTTATGGAGATGAGTTGGATAACTTTAAAAAAATTGATTTGTCGGATTTTAAGAATAACGTTTATTTAGTTAATATTTATTCGAATGAAGTGTTAGTTCAAACTACGCGTTTTGTCGTAAGACACTGATTTTTAGAGTTAAAACCTCTATTTTTTACCCTATTTTATTTCCTTGTTTTGCTTCATTAATCCTTGATTTTTCTTACATTTGTTCTGAAAATTATCCAATAGATTATGGCAAAAATTCGCAAACAAGACGCTTTAGATTACCACTCCAGTGGTCGACCAGGAAAAGTTCAAGTTGTTCCTACAAAACCATACGCATCCCCACGAGATTTATCGTTAGCATATTCGCCGGGTGTGGCTGAGCCATGCTTGAAAATTGCTGAAAATGCAGACGACGTATACAAATACACGGCTAAAGGGAATTTAGTTGCTGTAATTTCTAATGGTACTGCAGTGCTTGGCTTAGGTAATATTGGCCCTTTGGCTTCGAAACCAGTCATGGAAGGAAAAGGAGTATTATTTAAAATATTCGCTGATATTGATGTGTTTGATATTGAGGTGGATGCTTCAGATCCTGAATTATTTATACAAACTGTAAAAGCGATTGCTCCAACTTTTGGTGGAATCAATTTAGAAGATATCAAAGCGCCTGAAGCGTTTGAAATTGAACGTCGTTTAAAAGAGGAGTTGAATATTCCAATTATGCACGATGATCAACATGGTACGGCGATAATTTCTTCGGCAGCTTTATTGAATGCTTTAGAATTGGCAGATAAAAAAATTGGGAATGTTGTCATTGTTATCTCAGGAGCAGGTGCAGCAGCGATGTCGTGTGCGAAGCTATATATTTCCTTAGGTGCTGATGTGAAGAAAATTTTTATGTTTGATAGTAAAGGTTTATTACATGCAGGTAGAAAAGACTTAGAGGACAACAAATTGATTTTTGGTTCACATACTAGCGGCGACAAAACCTTAGAAGAAATGTTTGTCAATGCAGATGTTTTCTTAGGATTATCCAAAGGAAATTTGGTTTCTAAAGAGATGATTGCATCGATGGCAAATGATCCTATCGTATTTGCATTAGCGAATCCAGAACCAGAGATTTCCTACAAAGATGCTGTTTCTGTTCGTAAAGATATTATTATGGCAACGGGTCGTTCAGACCATCCTAATCAAGTGAATAATGTATTGGGATTCCCATTTATTTTCCGTGGTGCATTGGATGTTCGTGCGACAACTATTAATGAAGAGATGAAATTGGCTGCGGTGAAAGCGATAGCTTCGTTAGCAAAAGAAACGATACCAGAAGAAGTAATCGAAGCCTATGGAGATAAAAGCATTTCCTTTGGTCGTGAGCAAATTATTCCTAAACCATTGGATACGCGTTTGATTTACTACGTAGCACCAGCCGTTGCAAAAGCAGCGATGGACTCAGGTGTTGCTCAAAATCCAATTACGGATTGGGATGCGTATGAAATGGAATTGAAAAACCGTTTGGGATTAGACAATAAATTATTGAGAAACATTACTGTCAAAGCACAAAGCAATCCTAAACGTGTTGTTTTTGCAGAAGCAGATAATTATAAAGTACTTAAAGCTGCACAATTTGCAAGCGAAGAAGGTGTAGCCTTCCCAATTTTGTTAGGAAACAAAAAACGTATCGAAGCGATTATTAGTGAGTATGCTTTGGAATTCACAGAATTTGTAATTGTTGATCCGAAATCGGAAGAGGAACAAGAACGACGTATCGCTTACGGGAAAGGTTTTTTCGAAAAACGCAAACGAAAAGGGTTTACGGAATTTGAATCCATACAAATCATGCGTGAACGGAACCATTTTGGCGCCATGATGGTGGAAACAGGTGATGCAGACGCAATGATTTCAGGAGCAACTCGTAATTACAAAGACGTAGTAAAACCTGCTATACAAACAATTGGTACACAAAAAGATGTAAAAACAATTGCAGGTTTGTATATACTAATGACAAAACGTGGTCCCTTGTTCTTAGCAGATACAACCATCAATATGGATCCTACTGCAGAGGAAATTGCTGAAATCACGAACAATGTTGCGAAGACGATTCGTAAGTTTAAAGTGGTTCCAAAAATTGCTTTGTTAAGTTATTCTAACTTTGGTTCATCACCAGGTAAGGACTCTATCAAAATGGCTCAAGCAGTGGATATTCTTCATGAAAAATATCCAAGTTTAGTTGTCGACGGGGAAGTTCAGGCAAATTTTGCATTGAATAATGATTTGATGAATGAAAAGTTCGCGTTTTCAACTTTAGCAAACAAACAAGTTAATACGCTCATTTTCCCGAATCTTTCTTCAGGTAATATCGCATATAAATTGTTGCAAGAGATGATTGAAGGAGAAGCCATTGGTCCAATTTTAGTTGGTTTGAAAAAATCGATACATGTAGTGCAAATGGGTGCGTCAGTTCGTGAAATAGTGAACATGGTAAAAGTTGCCGTGGTAGATGCACAAAATAAATAAACAATGATTGCACATATAAGCGGAAAATTAGTTGAGAAAAATCCTACGACTCTAATCATAGAATGTGGAGGAATAGGGTATGAAGTGAAAATTTCATTAAATACCTTTTCTGCGATTGGTTCAGAAGAATCCGTGAAAGTATTTACTCAATTCATAGTTCGTGAAGATGCGCAATTGTTGTATGGTTTTGTTACGAAAGAAGAAAGAGAAATGTTTAATCATTTAATTTCTGTTTCAGGCATTGGTCCAAATACAGCGATGATCATGCTATCGTCATTGGTTCCGGAAGAAATTGCCCATGCGATTCAAGTAGAGGATGTACGAACCATTCAAAGTATTAAAGGAATCGGTGTAAAAACTGCACAACGTGTGATTGTGGATTTGAAAGATAAAATGGTAAAAATGAGTTTTTCTCCACAAATTTCTGCGATGGGACACAATACAAATCGATTTGATGCGTTAACAGCATTGGTTTCTTTAGGATTCGATAAAAAGAATGCAGAAAAAGCGATAGAAAAAGTGAGTCAAGGAGAGGAAACGGTGGAGCAAATAATTAAAGGGGCTCTTAAAATATTGTAAAAATTGAGTAAATATATACGAGGCTATAGACTATTGTGTAGCAAGGTGATTTTTATTACCTTGCTATCTTTGTTTTATGGCAATTTGTATGGCCAAGATTCTATTAAACCACTTCCATTTCCCATAAAGAAAACGTATGATCCGACTCAAAACACTCCTCAACGCTTTGATTTAGGGGATCCGAGTAAATTAAAGCAAACAATTGTTTATGATCCTGTTTTACGAAAATACATCTTTAAAGAGACTTTAGGAGATTCTACAAAAATCAATTATCGTAACCCTTCCATGATGACATTGAAGGAATATTTAGAATATGAACGTAAAAAATCATTAACGAATAACTGGAAAGATAAAATTGATGCACAAACAGAATCAGGTCAACCATTAGTCCCTCCAATTAAGGTTGGAGGAAAGGGTTTTGCTAACTTTTTTGGTTCAGATGAAATTAACATTAAACCTCAAGGTTCTGTAGAAGTTGCTATGGGAATCAATCATTCACGTTTAGATAACCCTATTTTACCCGTTGCACAACGAAGCTTAACACGTTTTGATTTTCAACAGAATATGCAAATTAATTTAGTTGGTCAAATCGGCACCAAGCTAAAATTAAGTACAAGTTATAATAGTCAAGCGGCTTTTGATTTTGAGAATGTTACAAAATTAGGATATACTGGTGATGAGGACCAAATTCTTCAAAAAATAGAATTAGGTAATGTATCCATGCCTTTGACAACCTCGCTAATTCAAGGTTCTCAAACACTTTTTGGGGTTAAGACACAGTGGAAATTTGGAAAATTAACGATCGACAATGTCATTGCATCTTCAAAAGGAAAAAAACAGGAAATTAATGTTTCTGGAAAATCACAAGTTCAAAATTTCGAATTAACAGCTGACAATTATGAAGCAAATCGTCATTATTTTTTAAGTCATTATTTTAGAAACCAGTATGATACTGCAATGGCGCAACTTCCGATAGTCAATTCTCAGATTAATATCACGAGAATGGAAGTTTGGTTGACTAACCGTGTAAATAGTACAATAAATACTAGAAATGTCGTTGCATTTACCGATTTAGGAGAAGCATTACCACAAGATGTTCAAGGAACAAATCCTGGTCCTAGTAATTTTACATCATCTATTTTTCCAGACAATAATGCAAATGGATTATATCCATGGTTATTAACACAAGACCAAATTAAAGGATTTTCAAATGCTGTAACAACGTTATCAAATGTAGTAACAGCACCGGGGCCATTTGTACAAACTGTTGAATACGAAAAAGTTGAAAATGCAAGAAAACTGACAGATCAAGAATTTTCATATAACTCACTGCTTGGATATATTTCATTAAATCAACCGATAATTAATGATGAAGTTCTTGCAGTAGCCTATGAATATACCTATCAAGGAAAAACATACCAAGTTGGACAATTTTCTACGGATGGAATAGATGGAAAATCTGCTTTATATTTAAAATTATTAAAACCAACATTAACCAATCCTAAAAATAAAATTTGGGATTTGATGATGAAAAACGTGTATTCAATTGGTGCATATTCTCTAGATCGACAAGGATTTAGATTAGACGTATTATACAATAACCCAACGACAAGTTTACCGGTCAATTTTTTCCCATATGAGGGATTAGATAAGGTTCAGTTAATTTCCTTGTTAGGAATGGATAAGCTGAATGTGAATAACCAACCTTTCTCGGATGGTTTATTTGATTTTGCACCAGTTAATTTTAACGGAAATAAAGCGGATAATGGAGGAACAATTAACCCCAAAAATGGGCGTATTTATTTTTCTACCATCGAACCATTTGGCCAGACTCTACGTCAAAAAATGATTGCTAAGGGAATTCCGGTTAGTACTGTAGATAAGATTGTCTTTACGGAACTATATGACTCTACAAAAACAGCGGCACAACAAATTCCTACTAAAAATCGATTTATTTTTAAAGGTCAATATCAATCCTCTGTAAGTTCTGACATTCCTCTAAACGCATTAAACGTTCCCCAAGGTGCGGTTTCAGTTACAGCAGGAGGAATAAAATTAGTAGAGGGAACAGACTACACGGTCGACTACAACCTAGGTCGTGTTAAAATATTAAATTCAGGTGTCCTAGAATCAAACACCCCGATTAAGGTGTCTGTAGAAAGTAATTCTGTATTTGGGTTTCAGGCCCGATCAATGATAGGAACGCATTTAAACTACCGTTTTAATAAGGATTTTAATTTAGGCGCTACTTGGATGCGAATGACTGAACGACCAATTACACAAAAGGTAGATATTGGTTCAGAACCATTTAAAAACAACATGTTAGGTTTAGATGTATCATTCAAACATGAATTACCATTTTTAACGAAAGCTATAGATCTTTTACCTATGCTTTCTACGCGTGCTAAATCAACTATTTCCTTTACAGGAGAAGTAGCTCATTTGTTTCCTGGCTCACCAAAAGCAATTACATCTACAGGTATCTCCTATGTAGATGATTTTGAAGGAAGTCAAAGCACCATTGATTTACGAACTCAAAGTGCTTGGAAATTAGCGTCTATTCCTCAAAATCAACCTGATTTATTTCCAGAAGCAGGAACTAAAAATTTAAGTTCAGGATTTAAACGAGCAAATATTGCATGGTATCTAATTGACCCTTTATTTTATCAGGCAGGAACAAATACGCCAAAACATATCATTGACAATCCTCAAATGCTTACAGATAGTAGGATGAGAATGGTTAGTCAAAAAGATATTTTTCCAAATCTTCAACAACAATATGGAACATTTACAAACATTCCGATTTTAGAATTAGCATTTTATCCGAAAGAACGAGGTATGTACAATTATGACACTACTTCGATGCTCGACAAGTTAGGTCACTTTCAAAATCCTTCTTCAAAATGGGGAGGAATAATGCGTTCATTAAGTACGAATGATTTTGAGTTATCAAACATTGAATTTATTCAGTTTTGGATATTAGATCCATTTAATGAAGATGCAGTAAAAGCGAATCAGAATGTTGTACCATCAGGTGGAGATTTGTACTTTAATTTAGGAAACATTTCGGAAGATGTATTGCCTGATTCACGTAAAGAATTTGAAAATGGTTTACCTCCTACTCCAACGACAACTTCAGATAATTTAGATGTCACACAGTGGGCACGAGTATCCACCCAAAATGTAGTTATAAATGCTTTTGATCCTAGTCCTACAGCTTTGGAAAATCAAGATATTGGATTGGATGGTTGGAATAATGATGCTGAAAAATCTCAATTTGCTACGTATGTTAATTGGGTGAAGAATAATCCAATTTTAGATCCTAGTGTGAAAGATAAAATGATGTCTGATCCATCAAATGATGATTATTCTTATTACAGAAGCGACACTTACGATAGTGAAAAAGCAGACATTCTTGAACGTTACAAACGTTTTAATAGGCATCAAGGAAACTCACCATCATTGGAAATGTCAGCGAAATACAATGCTGCAGGATATTCGACTCAGGCAACAAATTTACCAGACATCGAAGATCTAAATCAAGACAACAATTTATCAGAATCAGAAAGTTATTACCAATACAAAGTGAGTTTACGCTCTAAAGATTTAGAGATTGGGAAAAATAACGTGACCAACATACAAACCTATCAAAATGGGACTAAAACAGAGCGATGGATCCAATTTAAAGTTCCAATTCGTGAGCCTCAAAAAGTTGTAAATGGAATATCCGATTTTCGATCTATCCGATTTATGCGGATGTTTTTAAAAAACTTTAATGAAGAAGTTTTGGTTCGTTTTGCACGATTAGAATTTATACGTGGAGAATGGAGAAAATATCAAGGTGATATAAATGTACCTGGAGAGTCATTTCAAACAGATCCAAACTTAACAACGTTCAATATTTCTGCGGTAAACATAGAAGAAAACGCATCTCGTACACCGATTAATTATGTAATTCCTCCTGGCATATTACGTGAAATTGATCCTTCTCAAATTCAACAACGTCAAATGAATGAGCAAGCCTTAGCTTTTGAAGTGTGTAATTTGAAAGATGGTTCTGCAAGGGCAGCATACAAAAATGTACAATTTGATGTTCGAACATACAAGAAGTTAAAGATGTATGTTCATGCGGAAGAAATTACAAAATCGAGTCCATTAAATACGAATGATTTAACTCTATTTATCCGAGTGGGATCTGATTTTACAGACAATTATTATGAATATGAAATGCCAATGTCAACAACCAATTGGAATACAACATCTCCAAACGAAATTTGGCCAGATGCAAATAATATGGAAATTGACTTTGACAATTTATTATTGGTTAAGAAAAAAAGAAATGACATTACAGCAAATCCTAGTTCTACAATCACAAACACGAGTGAGTATGTAATGGTAGATCCTGCTAATCCGAGTCGGTATATAAAGGTTAAAGGAAGTCCTAATTTACAAGGAATTAAGACAATCATGATTGGTGTACGAAATCCTTCTATTGATAACAATAAACTATGGAAAGATGATGGGCTACCTAAATGTGGTAATATCTGGATCAATGAATTACGACTAACTGACTTTCAAAATAATGGAGGTTCGGCTGCAGTAGGGCGTATGCAAGTACAAGCTGCAGATTTCGCAAATGTTTCCGTATCTGGTAATTACGCAGGAGTAAATTGGGGTACCATCGAAAGTCGTGTGCAAGAACGTCAACGAAATGAACAAATTGGTTTTGACTTCAACACCACCATGCAATTAGGACAGTTCTTAGGAAATAAAATGAAAATTTCATTGCCCTTTTTCTATGGGTATAATTTAGGAATTATCAATCCTGAATACGATCCTTTTAATCCTGATATAAAGTTAAACGACTATTCTTTATCCGAAAAAAACCAACGTGCAAAGAATGGACAAGATTTTACAGAAAGAAAATCGTACAACTTTACCAATGTTCGTAAAGAAGCGAATCCGGATGCAAAAGCTCATTTTTGGAATATTTCAAATTTATCGGCAAGTTACGGATATAGTGAGATTTATAAACGAGATTTCAATACAGAATTTGATAGAACACAGTCTTGGAAAAGCGCTTTAACGTACAGTTATAGTTTTACCGCTAAACCGATTGAACCATTCAAGAAGGTTAAGTTTATGCAGAAATCTAAATGGTGGAATATTCTAAAAGATGCAAATTTATATTTAACACCTAAGACAATTTCTATAAATAACGATATTTTACGTAATTATAACGAACGTAAGATGCGTAACAACCTCGCTCCAACCTATGAATTCACACCTGTTTATGTAAAATCATTTGCATGGAATAGATCATATATGCTTGGTTATGATATTACAAAAAACTTAAAGTTTACGTTTAATGCTACTGATAGGGCTATTTTTGATGAATCGAATGGTCGGGTAAATAAAAAAGAAGATCCTGTAGGTTATCAAATTTTCTTAGACACGATTAAACGTCAATTAAGTACGTTAGGTAAAACAATGGATTATACGCACGATTATTCATTATCGTATAATTTACCGTTCGAAAAGATACCATTATTAGATTTTGTAACTGCCTCTACAAAATATAGTGGAACATTTAACTGGCAACGAGCACCTCTAGGACAAAGTGCTTATGGAAATACAATACAAAATAGTCGAGTAGTTAATCTTACAACTACCTTAAACATGACGAACTTCTATTCTAAAGTTCCCTATTTAAAGAAAATCATAGATGGAAATAAAACATCAAATAGAGCTCAGGTAGGTTCAACAACTGATCAATCCGAAAAAAAACCAACAAAATTTGATTCAAAAGTGACTTCATTTGGTAAGCCTTATGATCAACTTACCCGAAAAGAGAAAAGAAAAGAAGATCGTATTAGAAGACGAATTTTACGTAAAGAAAAGCGGGAGGCAAGAAAAGCAAAACGCGAAAAGGAACCTGTCAACATTGTTGTGTCAACGATTGGTCGTGCTGCAATGAGTGTTCGATCTGTTTCTGGTACCTACTCTTTAAATGACGGAACATTACTTCCCGGATATAATTTAGAAACAAGATATTTAGGGTTACCTGCCTCTACACCAAAAGATCTTACTGGATTCTTGTTTGGGCAACAAACTTATGATTTATACGGACAAAAGACTTCCTATGATTTTGCGCGAACTGCTGCAGATAATGGCTGGTTGGTAAAAAATCAATCACTTAATAAACAGCATACCTTAACCCATTCCCAAAATATTTCAGGGAGAATGACGATTGAACCATTAAAAGATGTAAGTATAGAATTATCATTTAACCGAAATTACACGATGAATTCTAGTGATTTTTTCCGATGGAGTGATACTACAAAAAGTTACCAAAATCAGAGTTTAGTTGAAACTGGTACGTTAACCTATTCAACAATTGCTTTGCGTTCCACATTCATGTCAACAAGTAGTGATTATCAATCCACTTCATTTACTACCATGCGTGATAACCGAGAAATTGTAAGTCAATTACTTGGTGCCAAAAATCCAAATTCTATACCAACTACAAGCGGATATGCAAAAGGGTATGGATCCACGCAACAAGAGGTATTAGTAGGTTCATTTTTAGCATCCTATACGAATAATAAAATGACCACAAGGAATATCAATCCGATTTCAGCCATTCCTTTACCTAACTGGTCTATCAATTACAATGGATTCTCCAAAATGGAATTCTTTAAAAAACGTACGAAGAACATTACATTACGCCATGCATATTCTTCAAGTGTAAGTATTTCTGGAATACAAACAAACTTAAAGGCGAATGTGGATGCTTATGGAAATCCTTCCACTTTTGATTTAAATAACAACTTTATTGCTGAAAGACAAATTCAAAACGTGGCATTAACCGAACGTTTTTCACCATTGTTTGGTATTGATGCAACTTGGAATTTCTTAGGACAAGGGCTCATTACCAAATTAGAATACAAGAAAGACCGAAATTCCTCGCTAGCATTGAGTAATCAACAAATTACTGAAATATTAAGTAAGGAGTGGGTAGTTGGTTCAGGTGTGAAATTTTCTAAGGTAAAATTCCCATTCAAAATACAAGGTAAAATTCCTGAAAATGATTTAAATATCCGTTTTGATTTCTCATTTAGAGACAATTTTACAGTCATCCGTAAAATAGTAGAAAACACCAACCAAGCAACAGCAGGACAAATGGTTATTTCAATTAAATCCTCTATGGATTATAATCTAGGTCCTAACTTAACGTTGATGATGTACTATGATCAGGTAATCAATCGACCAAAAGTAGCGACATCTTATCCCACTTCAAACACAAGTGCAGGGTTAAAATTAAGATTGAATTTAGCGGGAATGTAGTGTGATATTATTTGTAGAGAAGCAACACATTTAATAGGGATGCAACGTATTCTGTAGAGACGAAACGCATTTTGTCTCTACAGAATAATTCATTTTTTCCATTTGGAAATCAACTTTGGTAATTTCTTGCGTAATTTCTTCATCACCTTATCCTTTGAATCTACATTTTTTATACGAAGTAATTCATTTGCTACTACTTCGTTGTTTCTGTACAATGTAAACTCAAAAGTCACAGATAGTATGTCATCCCTAAATAGCGGAAATAAATGACTAGATGCTAGTTCATTAGATAAAGGTTCAAAATGAGAAGAAAGTCTAAAATTCTTGTCAAAACCACGTACTGATACCAAAATATAGGTATCAATATTTTTGGATTTTAGAATGTTAGTGACAGAATCCGAAACCAAAACAGAAGCAACCTCTCCTTGTTTAAGAAGATTTAATGACGGTACCACCTTTACATTTTCAGCTGAAAATAATTCAGCCAAATTTATTTCCAAGGTAAATTTCTCTTCTGGTCGATCCAATTGTGCAACTAATAAACCATTGGTCAATTGAATGTGTTTCTTTTGAGAAAACGTGAGGGTGCTTACTATTAATAGTAAACACATTATAAAATAATTACGCATAATTTTAATTAAAATACCTCAGAAGCGATTGCTTTTACCTCATCCGAATTAGACATTGTATAATAGTGAATACCTGGAACATTATGTGCCTTTAATTCTTTTGATTGTTGTATCCCCCACTCTATTCCTAATTCTTTCACAGCTTGATTATCCTTACATTTCAACAATTCTTTCGCTAATGCTTCAGGATAATCAATGTGGAATAATTTTGGTAAAAAAGTAGTGTGATTCAAAGTTTTGATAGGCTTAATTCCTGGAATAATAGGAACAGTAATACCAATAGCACGACATGCATCTACAAAGTCAAAGTATTTTTGATTATCAAAAAACATTTGAGTCACAACGTATTCAGCACCAGCATCCACTTTAGCTTTCAAATATTGTAAATCTGTATTCAGATTCATAGCTTCAAAATGTTTTTCAGGATAACCAGCGGTTCCAATACAGTAGCTTGTTGGCTCCAACTGAAAATCTTCCGTGATATAATTTCCCGTATTCATTTCAACCACTTGTTTAATCAAATCTACCGCATACGCATGTCCGGATGGATGTGGTTTAAATGTGCTTTCTGTTTTGATAGAATCTCCTCGCAGCGCTAATACATTATCAATTCCTAAAAATTGTAAATCAATCAATGCATTTTCCGTTTCCTCCTTACTAAATCCTCCACAAATTAAGTGAGGCACAGCATCCACATGGTATTTATTCATGATTGCAGCACAGATACCTACAGTACCTGGGCGCTTGCGAATCGCTATTTTTTCCAATAATCCGTTATCTCTTTCCTTGAAAATATACTCTTCGCGGTGGTAAGTAACATTGATATATTTAGGTTTAAATTCCATTAATGGATCAATTCCATCGTAGATAGATTGGATACTTTTCCCTTTTAATGGAGGTAAAATTTCAAATGAAAAAAGGGTTGATTTAGCTTCTTTTAAGTGATCAATAACTTTCATTTCTGTGTTTTAAATATTCAGATTATGCTACTAAATTACGAAATATGTAGGAAGTCGTATGCTTGAAAAACAAGTTCACATAAAAATAGTTGTAAAGATGCAATCAAAAAGTTATTCTTTATGGTAAATTTACTCTCAAATAATAGAATTTATGTTACATTCAATGACAGGATATGGTAAGGCTACCGGTTCCTTTGAAGATAAAAAAATCAGCGTTGAAATCAAATCGTTGAACAGTAAAAGTATGGATTTATATACACGTATTGCGAGTCCATATAGAGAAAAAGAACTAGAAATTCGTCAGTATATAACCAATGCGCTGGATCGTGGTAAAGTAGAATTAAACATTCAAGTAGAAAGTATTGGTGCATCAAAATCTGTTGAAATCAACAAAGAATTGGCACTGGCCTATTACCAAGATTTAAAAGAAACAAATGCACTCATCGGAGAATCGAGTTCTGACTACTTAGCTTTGTTGATGCGTATGCCTGATATTTATACCCAAACAAAAGATACAACGATTAGTGAAGAAGAATTTACTTTGTTACATACTATCGTTGCAGAGGCTTGTATGAATTTCAATACGTTCCGTCGTCAAGAAGGACAGGCTTTAGAAAAAGAATTTACAGAGCGTATTGAAGACATTCGTTCGTTATTAAAACAAGTGGACATCTACGAATCTGTGCGTATTGACATCATCAAAGAACGTATGCGCAAAGGCTTAGAAGAAGCGGGTGCTGTAGCTGGATACGATGAAAATCGCTTTCAACAGGAGTTGATTTTCTACATCGAGAAATTAGATGTTTCGGAAGAAAAGATGCGTTTGGCAAATCATTTGGATTACTTTTTAGAAACGATGGTACTTCCAGCCGCAGGAAAAAAACTTGGATTCATTACGCAAGAATTAGGAAGAGAAATCAACACCTTGGGAAGTAAAAGTTACCACGTAGAATTACAAAAAATTGTGGTTGATATGAAAGATGCGCTGGAAAAGATTAAAGAACAAGTCTTGAACACGTTATAGGGCTTCGACTACGCTCATCCGGACACGACTACGCTCAGCTTGACGAATACCATCAGCCGGACGAAAAAGCACAACATGACATATTGATAAAAGAATGAATACATCAAAAATTACTGGAAAAAGCATTTTGTTTTCAGCGCCTTCGGGAGCTGGTAAAACGACTATTGTTAGACATTTATTGGGGAAATTTCCTTCCTTGGTTTTTTCTATCTCGGCTTGTAGTAGAGAACCTAGAACTGGGGAAGTAAACGGAAAAGACTATCATTTTTTAGGAATCGAAGGTTTCAAAAAGAAAATTGAGGAAGATGCATTTTTAGAATGGGAAGAAGTGTATAAAGACAACTTTTATGGTACGTTACATGAAGTAGTTGAAAAACTTTGGAGCGAAGGAAAGGTGGTTGTTTTTGACGTGGACGTATTGGGAGGAATTAACATCAAAAGTAAATTAGGTGATCAAGCTTTGTCGATTTTTGTTCAAGCACCTTCTATTGGAGAATTGGAAAGAAGATTAAGATCTAGAAGTACAGAAACCGAAGAAAAAATTCAAATGCGTATGGCCCGTGCAGAGGAAGAATTAGCATTGGCATATAAATTTGATGTCATCTTAGAAAATGACAATCTTGAGAATGCGTGCGCTAAGGCAGAAGACATCATTACTAATTTTTTAAACGGTTAATGATGCGTATCGGATTATTTTTTGGAACATTTAATCCTATTCATGTAGGTCATTTAGTAATTGCTAACTACTTTGCTAATTTACCCGAACTCGATCAAGTTTGGTTGGTCGTAACACCTCAAAATCCGTTAAAACAAAAATCTAGTTTATTAGCTGATCACCATCGTTTGGCTTTGGTTGAACTTGCGGTGGAGAACAACGATTATTTACGTGCGAGCGATATCGAATTTAAGATGTCTCAACCAAATTACACGATTGATACCTTAGCGTATTTAAAAGAAAAACATCCAACACATCAATTTTCACTGATTATAGGAGAAGACAATTTACGTGGATTTACCAAATGGAAAAACTACGAACTCATTCGCGACAACTACCCAATGTATGTATATCCAAGGGTATTGACTGCGCAAGAATTAGAGGAAATAGGTTTTGAAAATCATCATCAAACCTTGGTTAAACAATACCCAAAAGCCCATTTTTGCATCGATGCACCGATAATGAAAATCTCATCGACCTACATTCGTCAGGCCATCAAAAACAAACAAGAAGTGCGTTATTTATTGACAGATGAAGTTAGAAAGTATGTCGATGAGATGAATTTTTATCGTTGAGCTTACATATCCGCTGTTGGTCCGTACATTCCTGGTATTGGAATATCCAACAAACGCAAGTAAACAGACAATTGTGCTCTGTGGTGATATAGATGATTCAAACACCAAGTACGAGCCACCTCTCTTTTGGGAGCTGTCAAAATGATGTAATCACCGTTACGCATTGTCCAGTTTTTGTCAAACTCTTCTTCGTTGATTTCAGAAAGAATCACTTCTGCTTTCGCTACTAAATCATCATGTTTTGCAAGGATATCCTCTGTAGAGTTGTATACATTCGGTGTACCTCCCCCCTTTGCAAAATCCAATTCATCAGTCAACAAGGTCTCTTTCCACCAACCTGTGATTTCAGCCACGTGCGTTGCTAATTTCAACATCGGCATTGATTTTTCATGTGGTTTGTAATCCCCTTTTTCGAAAGGAATTAAAGCCAATAATTTGCGTGTGTTAGCAGCTTCTGCTTTCATCTCCGCTAAGAACATTTCACTTGTTTTCATGGTATATTTATTTTTAAATTTTAATCATAGTTATAGAAGTATCGGAAATGCGATGTCTCTCTAAAATCCAATCTGCTTCAATATAGGTCAAAGTCAACACCCCTTTTTTAAACTCATATTTATACAAATCAGCATCTGATTTAACTCCTCCTCCAGTCGTACGATAAAGTAAAATTGCATCGAAGTTAACCCCTTCTGAAAAGTCATATACGACTTCATAAAAAACATATTCACCTAACCCTTTCACTTTTCCAGTACGATCAAAAGTATAACTCATTTGTTTGTCTTTCGTGAAATAGGTTCCTTCAAAAAGTATACTTCTCAATTCTGTGTTTTCGTCAACGACCTTACGATAGTCATCTGTTTTTTTCAACGCTGAAAAATACATTTTAATAAGTTCTTCTGTAAGGGGATAAAGTTCAAATCGTTCTTTTTTATGATTGATTTCTGTCAAGCCTTTGAACACATTTTTCTGACGGTCAAATTCTAAAAAAGAATCTACCTCATCCTCATAATCAGGAAATGGTTTTAATAAAAAAGTATCTATTTCTTGATTTGGTTTGCCTATTATGAAACCATAAAAAGCAGAAGTTGGGAAGCGATTCGTGTAGATAGATTTTGTTTGTTCTATCTTTTTTAAATAAGCATCACTCATCCAAAAACCAGGTAAAAATTCTGCTTGAGTAGCTAGTTTTGTTAGAGGAGATCTACTTTCGGAATTCAATTGTATTTTCTTTTGTTCTTGTTCATCATTACACGCAAAAAGGATTGCGAAAAACAATAAACCTAGCAGTGAAAAATAGAGTGTTTTTTTCTTGTTCATTTTTTACATCTGATCTTCAAGGTCAAGTTTGTCACCACGCAATAAGCGCAAACGTTTACGCGCTTCCACCACATACAAACTTCCTTTATATTGAAAAATAATTTTTTTATAATTTTCTATGGCTTTTTCTTTATCTCCTAGGTGATTTTCATAGATATTTCCTAATTGAAACAAAGCATCGTCCGCCAAAATATCTTCTGCATACGATTTTAGTAATTTTTCTAGATAATTAATGGCTTCTGGCCAGTTTCCTTGTTGTTGAAATGCCTGCGCTTTACGCAATAATATTTCATCTGCCAAACCATGATATGGAAAAGCTGTTACTATCGAGTCATACAACACAAATGCTTGCTTATATTGGTGTTGTTCTAGCAATAAATCAGCTTGTGCGAATTGATGCATGGCAGTATAATTACTATCTAAACCATAATTATCCGTTATTAATAATGATAACTTTAAAGCATCGTTGGCAATTAATTTAGAAGTAGATTGTTTGAGAATGTCTAATTGGGATTGTGCGAATTGAAAATCACCATCGTAGTAAAAAATACGTGCATTTTTATATTTTGCTTCAAATCCTATTGTCTCAAATTTATAGTCATTATCGATTTGCATATACAACAATGATGCTTCCCAAATTTCATTTTTAAGCACATAAAAATCAGCCAATAACATTTTGATTTCTGAAACCTGTATAACAGATAGTCCAGGCATTACCATCGATTCTTTCAATAACTTGATTGCATCATCTACTTGATTGGCATATAGACCTTGAATTTGTGCTAATTCTTTTAAAATAGTCAAGGTATTTCTAGATTTTCCTATACGTTGAACGGCTTCTTTATATTTATCGATAATACTTTGAAGTGTATCTTGGGTTAAATTTCTGAGTTCTGTCACTTCCAAAAAATAGGTGTGTAGTATTGCATTCTCACACATAAAATAGAATCCTTTTTCTTTTCCATGTGTCAATACGTAATTATAACCTTTTCGCGCTAGGGTGTAATCCTTATTTTGAGTGAATACATTCGCCAATTCAAATACACGATAACCGTTATTATTTTCGCGTTTATCAATGGCTTGGGCTTGTGTTAATGCTAACGAAAATTGTTTTCGCTGTGTGAAAAACCATAGCAACATCTCTGCATAAATCAAATCACTCGAACGCGACTGCGAACGATCTATTAATTCTTCCTTGAGTATATCTGCAGTTGGGTTCGATGTTTGTGTAAAATCAATGCGTTGAGCTAATGCTGTTTGTACTTGTTCTTGAAAATCCTTGTTTTTTTCTAAGAGTTCTAAATACTCATTGATCATCTTTTGAGGTTGACCCATCTGCAAATAAACATCCGCAAATTGCAGGTGTAAAGGATAGGTATTCCCAAGAAATTTGCGCCCTTTTTCCAACATCTGCAAGGAAAGGTCTGTTTTTCCTTTTTCCTTAAACGCCTTGTACACTTCTAAAATTTTCACACTTGAAGAAGCATTATCTTCCATCAAACGTTGATAGATTTTGTTTGCAGCCTTTTGTTCATCGTGTGTTTCGTAAAATTCAGCCAATAGAATAGGATAGTCAACTGTATATGGGTCGATATCTAATTGTTTTTTTAAAGTTTTCTCAGCTTCACGGTCTTTTTTTGTTTTTAATAAACATGTGTAGTAACGCAAAAATGTAAACTTCGTATTCTCTTTTTGAAAGACTTGTTGGCAGTAAGGTAAGGCTTTTTCGAAATCTCCTGCTGAATAATAATATTGTGCTAACTGTTGATCTGTACTAACCTGCGCAAAACTAGAACTGGTTATGAGTAAAAAAACAAATAGTATTCTCGCACGCATAACTAGTTATTTGAAGCCAATTCAGCAGCGAAATGTTCCACCGCCCCTTTAACGTTTAAGTAAGCACGAATATTTTCCTTTTGAAGCTTGATCATATCTTCCATAATTTGTTGAAGATTATCTACTTTATCCGTTTCAAATGCTAGAAATTTATCATAATTTCCTCTATCTCCATCTCCATTTTTAATGTCATTGGTTAAATTACCAATCGAGTTTTTAACTTTTTGAGATCCAAACAGAATTTTTTCTCCGTAGGTTTCCACTAAGTTTAGTTTTTTGTATATACGATTGTATGTGTCTAATTTTTTAGCCATATCAATCGAAAGTGTATCATCTTCGATGTCAAATTTCACTTGGTATTTCAGTTCCTTCATCGTGTAGATAATTTCCGAAACATCGTCTTTTTTTAGCGCTTCATATTCACGTTGTATGTGATCAACTCGCTTGTCCAGAATGGAAAGTTCTTCCAATTGTTGTTTTTTAGCCACGTCATGACACGATGCTAATCCGAAAAATAAAGCTATTAAGATGAAAAATTTCATGGTTAAAATTTCTTGATATTCTTTACTACGAAAATACGACTTTATTTTTCTTTTCGTATTGATAAAAAGCATACAAAAAATACGCATGGTAACTTTTTACTGCGAAATGTGTTATAGGGAGTTCTAAAAATTGCTTTTTCTTCGTTCAACTGTTATATATTTCCCTGCACTATCGTTTGGTCTTCGAAAGCAGTGCTTTCTCTTTTACTTAAGTAAACTGCGGATTTAATTTTTTGTTTGCCTCAAAAAATCTAATTTTTAGAACTCCCATATAAATCAACTTGTAATCGTAAAAAACAATACTGTTTTGTGAGATACGTTTATTTTGTCAATCATTTTTAACCATTTTTGATTGACAAACTTGTTTGTGTTGCATATTTTCACATCAAAACACGTTGTCAATCATTTTTGGTGATTTTTGAGAGAGAAAAATTTTTATAGAAAAACCACAATAAATTATAATATTATGCGATTAGCAAATTACCCGAAACACCTCAATACGCTTATTTACAAATAGTTTTTAATTCAGTAAATTATTCATCCTTCAAAGACGATTGGTATACATAAAGAAAATTTTTGGGAGTATTTGTGATTAATTATAACTCTTTCTCTACCTCATCCTTCGCCAAACAACCAAAGGTGTCATTGCTCCAGATTTGAAGTTTATTCTGCAAAGACAATTGGGATATATAAAGATAATTTTTGGGAGTATTTGAGATTAGGGAAATGAACCTAGTTGTTCATTTTTCATTAACTAAAATCAAAAATATATACTGTTTTCAGCACAAAGCGAACCCAATTTTAGTGATTTTTAAACACAAAGCGAACCCAATTTTGATGGTTTTTTGTCACAAAGAGGAGGCAATTATTAGATTATTTTCAATATAGATCCTTTACTTAATGATGTTAATACGATAAATTAAGATTATAAATATGAAATTCTATACTACAAAATATGACTGTATTTTTCTTTTTTTCATTGATAAAAAAAGAAACAAAAAAATCTAGTGCTGGAAATGCAGCTACCCAATATCAAACGACGCTAAAATTTCCAAACTACCTACGGTGCTACTTCGTGGTCCTCGTAAACTAGTCAAACAATTGAAATTTTTACGCTTACTTATTGATTTGGGTCCCAGCTTTACATTTCCTAAGCACATGTATGTTTCACTGCTTCGCTTATTGATCTTCATTAAATTATTAAGAAAAAAGTGCTTTTAACACCTCATCAATGCGGCTACACATCACCAATTCAATGGAGTGATTTTTTTGAGAAATCCCTTTGTTGAATGATGATATGATGATCTTTTCAAACCCTAATTTTTCGGCTTCTGAGATGCGTTGTTCAATCCGATTGACAGGTCTAATTTCTCCTGACAAACCTACTTCTGCCGACAAACAATAATTTTTAGGGACTGGTAAGTCTGCATTG
The DNA here is from genome assembly GCA_947378245.1 of Bacteroidota bacterium. GTDB lineage: Bacteria > Bacteroidota > Bacteroidia > Flavobacteriales_D > Crocinitomicaceae > CANHVK01. Next base: position 11,979 of record CANCJF010000001.1, on the reverse strand, counting down.
GATGATAACACTGAAGCAACCACCGCTAAATCAATGGCTGGATCGTCCACACGGATTCCTCCTGCGATATTTAAGAAAACATCTTTTGCACCTAATTTAAACCCGCAGCGTTTTTCCATAACTGCCAAGAGCATGTTTAACCTTCGCAAGTCAAATCCTGTAGAGGAGCGTTGTGGTGTACCATAGGCTGCTGTACTGACTAAGGCTTGCACTTCTATCAACATAGGTCGCAAGCCTTCCAACGTAGAGGCAATCGAAATACCACTTAGTGTTTCGTCCGTATTCGTAATTAAAATTTCGGATGGATTTTCTACTTGTCGTAAACCAGAGCCTAGCATTTCATAGATTCCTAATTCATTCGTACTTCCAAAACGATTTTTTATGGTGCGTAACAAACGATACACGTGATTGCGATCTCCTTCAAATTGTAAAACAACATCGACCATGTGTTCCAACACTTTTGGTCCTGCAAGCGCACCTTCTTTCGTAATGTGACCAATTAAAAACACTGGTACTTCCGTTTGTTTGGCATAACGCAATAATTGCGCTGTACATTCACGCACTTGTGAAATACTCCCTGGCGAACTCTCAATGTGTGAACTGTATAATGTTTGAATAGAGTCAATGACCAACAACTGTGGTTTGATTTCCTCTGTTTGCAAAAAGATATTTTGTAGGTTCGTTTCCGTTAAAATAAAACATTCATTATTGTCTAAACCGATACGTTCTGCACGCATCTTGATTTGTTGCTCGCTCTCTTCACCTGACACATAGAGGATGCGTAAATTTTTCTCTGTGACAGCCAATTGCAACATCAAGGTCGATTTACCAATTCCTGGTTCGCCACCAAATAATATCAAGGATCCAGGCACTAAACCTTCTCCTAAAACGCGATTTAATTCTTTATCGTGAAGTGTAATTCTTGCTTCCGCACGATGTTCGATATCTTGGACTGCTTGTGGTTTCGCGGTTTTACCATTACTTGTAGAAAAAGCAACAACGTTTGAATCATTGTTACCTAACACTTCTTCTACAAAGGTATTCCATTCCGAACACGAAGGACATTTACCTAACCATTTTGGTGTTTGGTGTCCGCAGTTTTGACAAAAAAATGCTGTTTTAATTTTAGCCATACTCAAAATTAAGACAAAAGACCATTAGACAATAGAAGAAAGACTTAATTTTCACACAAAATTTTATGTAAGCGAAATTTAATTAAATCACATTAAGACATCCTTCTTTTCAATAATCCATTTGCAAGTAAAACCAACAAAATTACCGCGGCTCCTATGTAAAATTTATACCCCAACAAGGTATGTTCGTTTAAAATAATAACCGCTAAAATGATGGTATACACCGGTTCTAAATTAATGCTCAACGAAACCGTAAAAGCACCTAGTTTCTTCATCACTTCTATCGTTACAATAAACGAAACACAGGTACATACAATCCCTAAAAACAACAACCATAACCCATCGGAAATCGACATTTCAAAAATTGAGGCATCTAATTTCCCTTGAAAAAATAGTACACACGTTAGAAAAATAAAACCAATACCCATCTCGTGAATTGACATTGCGGTCGATGGAATTTTTTGAGCCAATTGGGCATTAAAAACAGAAAATAACGCCGCACACAAAGCAGAAATTAATCCCCAAATTAAGGCTTCAAATTCATTTCCTTTGAAATCATCGGAGACAATATAAATACCAATTACCACCAATAATCCCATGAAAAATTCGAGCAAGGAAAACTTCTTACCAAACAATACCGGTTCTAACCACGTTACATGCAAAGTTACAGTCGAAAGACACAAAATTCCCAACGAAGCCGTAGACCAATAAATGGATTGGTAAAAGGTCCACCAATGCATCGCAACCAACATCCCAACTCCCAACGTTGCCCAAAAATATTTTTTTAAAGGAATACGGATCGGAAGTTTAAAGATTTTAAGCGCAATCAACATCGATACAAATGCAATGAAACAACGGTACCAAACAATTTGTTCAGAACTCAGATGTATTAACTTTCCTAGTATCCCCGTAAAACCCCAAATGAAGATAATCAAATGTAGGGCAAAATGATATTTATATTTCTGAAACAAGGGATTAACCTGCTATTTCTTGAGAAAGGTCGGATGGTTTTTGGTAACCAACTAATTGTTTTGCATGTTCTACCATGGCGTTTTTATCAAAACCAGCTTCTTCATACAATTCAGCAGGAGTTCCATGGTGTATGTATTTATCAGGAACACCTAAACGAACAATTTTCGACGTATAGTGATGGTCGCCCATAAATTCTAATACAGCACTTCCCATACCGCCCATCAAACAACCATCTTCCGCGGTAATTACTTTGTCAAACTTTGTAAACACTTCGTGAAGCATCACCTCATCTAATGGTTTCACAAAACGAAGGTCATAATGAGCTGCAGAAATACCTAATGTTTTTAATTCTTCAACCGCCTCTTGCGCAAAATTTCCAACTGGTCCAACCGTAACAAAAGCTACGTCTATACCATCCGTTAATTTACGTCCTGTTCCTACTTTAATCGCTTTCATAGGTGTTTTCCATTCCAACATCACCCCATTTCCACGAGGATAACGGATCGTAAACGGACCCATGTTTTCTTGTTGAGCAGTATACATCAAATCGCGTAATTCAGCCTCATTCATTGGCGAAGAAACAATCATGTTAGGAATCATACGCATATACGCAATGTCATACAATCCATGATGTGTAGCACCATCAGCACCTACAAATCCACCGCGATCTAAACAAAATACGACATTCAAATTTTGAATGGCTACATCGTGCAACACTTGGTCGTATGCTCGTTGCATGAACGAAGAGTAGATATTACAAAAAGGAACTAATCCTTGCGTAGCTAAACCAGCAGAAAAAGTCACCGCGTGTTGTTCCGCAATCCCTACGTCAAACGCACGATCAGGCATTGCCTGCATCATGATGTTTAACGAAGAACCCGAAGGCATCGCAGGAGTTACCCCCATCACTTTGTCGTTCTTTTCCGCTAATTCCACAATCGTATGACCAAAAACATCTTGGTATCTTGGTGGTTGTGGAGACTTAGGAACAATTTTAATAATTTCTCCTGTCTCTTTGTTGAAGATTCCTGGAGCGTGCCATTTCGTTGGATCTCCCTCTTCGGAATATTTATACCCTTTCCCTTTTACCGTAATACAATGTAAAATTTTAGGTCCTGGGATATGTTTTAAATCTTCTAATACCTTTGCTAATCCTTCCACATCGTGACCATCCACCGGTCCAAAGTAACGGAATTGCAACGATTCAAATAAGTTACTTTGATTTAATAAGGTACTTTTTAATGAATGTGAAATTTTGGAAACCACCGCTTGTGCATCCGGACCAAATTTGGAAATTTTACCCAACATTTTCCACACCTCATCTTTTACCTTATTGTACGTATGAGAAGTCGTAATATCAGTAAGGTATTCTTTCAATGCACCAACGTTTGGGTCGATCGACATACAATTGTCGTTTAACACCACCAATAAGTTAGCGTCTTTTTCAAAACCAGCGTGATTCATACCTTCAAACGCCAAACCAGCTGTCATGGCACCATCACCAATAACAGCAATGTGTTGTCTATTCTTCTCCCCTTTGTAACGATTTGCAACCGCCATACCAAGCGCTGCGGAAATCGAAGTTGAAGAGTGACCTACACCAAAGGTATCGTATTCACTTTCGCTACGTTTTGGAAAACCTGAAATCCCTCCTTTGATGCGGTTCGTATGAAAAACATCACGACGACCCGTCAAGATTTTATGTCCGTATGCTTGGTGACCAACGTCCCATACTAATTGGTCGTAGGGTGTATTAAACACATAATGTAAAGCAACAGATAATTCAACCACCCCTAAACTTGCGCCAAAGTGACTATTTCCAATTTCAGAAATGACATCCACAATGTACTGACGAAGTTCTTTTGAAACCTGAGGTAAATCACTCACAGCAAACTTATTGCGTAAATCGCTTGGAACATTAATTTGTTCTAAAAAAGGACCTGCTTTGTAATTACTCATAGTCATGAAGGTTTGACTAACAAAGATATTCTTTATTGGAGAGAAATACAACTTAAATTCAAAAAGGCTACCTATTTAAAGTAGCCTTCATTGATCTAATAAGTGTGTTAAATGATTATTTCTTAACAACCTTAAGGATTTCTGATGTAACATCACTTACTACATTTATAAAGTACATTCCTGGTGTGTATGCACTAATATCGATCGTATGATTCGTCGTATTTTCTAAAGTCGTAGCATAAACTACGTGTCCGTTTACATTCAACATTTGAACATTCAATTTAGCATTCGATGAAGTAGCTCTTTCTAAGGTAATCATTGTTTCCGCAGGATTAGGATAAATACGTAGAGTAGTTTCTTTTTTGTTTTCTAAACCTAAACTTTTATTTGCTTTACTGATGGTTGTGTTGGTTACTACCGCTTCATTAAAATCAAAGTAAATGTGTGCTGTGTTTTTAATTTGATCAGATTCAGCAATCGCTTTTTTCGGCTTGATACGGTATTGAATGAAACCATGAGAAGCTTTTTCGTTTGTTGTACTATCCTTCAAGTGAATGTTGTTGTAGAACACTTGCATAATGTTACCATTTAATTCCACACGATTTTTATGGCTATAATTCAATACTTCGAACGTTGACAAATCTAATTTTGTATCCAAAGTATCTAATAAACGGATGTTAAACGCTGGTGCAGAACCTGTATTTTGGAAGTGTACTGTGTACGTTAAATACCCATCATAACCCGGTTTGAAGTTCGCTGGGAATACTTCCTTTAAATTTGGATCGTGCGAGTTCACCACTGAATAACAAAAAGAATATTGGTTATTTGCTAAATTATTATCACCTGAAGTTGGTGTGATTTGCGCGTCTACACAAATTTGGTCTCCTGCTTGTGCGGTAGTTTCTGTCTCAAATTGTAATCCAAAATCTTCTGTAAAATTCACATCACCAAAATCAGCGATGTCATAGGTATATACATTTCCTGCAATGGATGGTGTCAATGATCCAATTTTAATTCCTTTGTAAACAACAGGACCAGAAATCGTTAACTGTAATTTACCCGCTTTACCTGTAGCGCAATGCATGTTGTACCAGTTACTCATGTCTCCAGCAGCAACGGTTAATGTATGTGGTTGGCCAGGGAAAATGATTCCTGAAGTTGCAATAGAACGTACACCAACATCCATTCCATCTTTGCATGTCAAGCTAAAGTTTACATCTTTTGCATAGGTTTGATTTGTTAAGTCAACTGCTTGTTTATCGTTACATACAACGGCAAAAGGAATGTTGTCTTTGTCTAATTGTACTTGGTAAGTAGAAGCACCTAATGTTGAAAATTGATACACCCCATTTTCAGCAGTGATAGTTTGGGCAATTACGTTGTTATTGGCGTCTAACAACATCAACGGAAGGTTAGAAATACCTTGTTCTTTCTCATCTTTTTTACAATCTGCGTTTTCATCTTTTGTGGTAAATCCTACGATTCCTTCTTCAGCACTTGGACAACCACTTATGTTTCCTTCAGCACATAGAGGAAAAGACAAAGTCACTTTATCCATACAAGGAAGGTAATTTGGTAGACAAGAAAAAGCGTTGTTTGAAATATTAATCGTTGATAATGATTTTGGAAATTTAGGGAAACAAGTTATTTTATTATCTGAACAATTTAACGTAATCAATGAATTTGGTAATTCAGGTAAAGCAGTAAGTTGATTAAAACCACATTCTAAAAATGAAACGGAAAGAGGTAAATTTGGTAAGATATTTAATCCACATTCTGTAACATACAGAACATTCAATGTACTTGGAACAGAAGTTAAACTTCCAATGGGATTATAAGATAAATTTAAAAATGTTAGCTTATTTGGTAAGTTTGGTAGTGTTGAAATCATATTTGAAGCTAAATCTAACAATTGCAGATTATCCGGTAATGTAGGAACTTCTTTAAGTTGATTGCCATTCGCCATTAAAGTTGTCAACGTTTGTGGGAAAGGTGGTAATTGAGAGATTTGGTTGTATTGACAATTTAATTGTTGTAATGAAGTTGGTAATATCGGTAAAGATGTCAACTTATTACTTGAAAGATCTAAAATTACTAATGAAGGTGGTAGATTGGTTAATATTTTAATAGAGTTTCTTTTACCTGTAGTTTGCTCTGAGTAATTCGCAACACTCAAATTCACTAAGGAAGTAAAATATTCAATTCCTGAAATATCCTCTACTCCATAGGCATCTATAAAAATATCTGTCCTTGTAAGTACATCTTGATGCGAAATATCTAATTGATCCACCTTCATGGCATTTGGAATATAAGTTCTCAACCACTTTGCAAAATTTGCATCTGGTATCGTCACGTAGGTTTGCGCAAACATACTTGTTACGAGTAGTAAAAACGCCGATAGTAAAATTGTTTTCATAGCTTTTTGATTTTGATTTAATCAAATGTAGACCCAGCATTTCGATTTTAAAAGAACAATCTAGAATTCGTCGGGTTTGAATTAGAATTCGTCGTAAAACAGTGTTTTCTCACTATCTTTGAGGCACAAAAATCCATTTTCACTGTTCATGAAAAAAGAAAATTACATACCGTTTAGCAAAGAAATCTTGTTGGAAAAACAAGTAGAACAATCCTACACCAACGAAACTGATGCTACTAATTTCAAACGCTTATTTCACATACTTGAACACTATTTTCACTACGAAGGATTTGGGTTAAATCAACAATTAAAGCACAATTACGCACATTTCGATCCAGACCGTTTACCAAAAGAACGCGCATTATATACTCATAAAAGCAACCTAAAAAGTTTCCATGCCATTTTCAAAAAAGTGTTGGAGCGCGGGAACTTTGAAAAGATTGAGGATGAAGTGCTTCACAAAGCGATTAATGCTTCTGATTTAGTAGGTCTAAACCTTCATATCGACTTCGATAATTACGACGAATATTATTTGTATGCCCGAGGACTTACAAAAACGAAAGAACAAGTAAAACGTTTTATCTTCTGGAAAAAAGAAGTAGAAATAGAATATTACGATCGAGTAGTTATTTACCTTCATTACAAAGACGCGACTTACTTTGAAGCGAAAAAAATAGATCCTGAAAAACTACATATCGATCCAAATAGTATCGTACTTAAAATCTTCAAACGCGTACCTAAAAACGACTTGGAAACCATTTTTCCGAATGCCGAACCGAAGATGTCATTAACCGACAAATTGTTGCTTTGGATTCCGGCAATTGGTGGTGGTGTTCCTATCTTATCTACGAAAGTAATTCCTGCTCTTATAAAGATCGGTGAAGCATACAAAGCAGGTCATTTGAGCCATCTTCAAGGATTAAAGACTACGCTTATTCAAAGTGGTATCGCTTTAGGAGTACTCGGTTTATACCTTTTCAGACAATACAAAGGGTACATCAACAAGAAAAACAATTTCAAGAAGATGTTGACCGATTCTCTGTATTTCAAAAATTTAGGTAATAATGGAGGCGTTTTTCATTCCTTAATCGATGCATCGGAAGAAGAAGAAATGAAAGAAAGTATGTTGGCCTATTCGTTTTTGTTGCAAAATAATCAGCCGACAAGCGCTGAAGTGCTCGACCAACAAATTGAAACGTGGTTTGCGCAAGAATTTAAGTGTCACCTCGACTTTGATGTGAAAGATGCATTGGCAAAATTACAACACATTGGTTTGGCACAGGAAAACAAAGCAATTTGGACGGTATTACCGATGGAACAGGCTTTGCAACGAGTGGATGAAATCTGGGATGGGATATTTGAGTATAATTAATTGACTTTTAAAAATTGCTTTTTCTTCGTTCAACTGCAAAATTAAACTCCTCATATACTAATGTATACTGCGGATTTAATTTATTGTTTGCCTCAAAAAATCTAATTTTAAACGTCAATTTTATTTTACAAATTTTTTGAATCTTTCAAATAATTACGTAAATTAGTACTTAAATACGTACGTTATGTTGGCTGCAAATTATTCTGAGTTTAGAACAGACTTAAAAAAATACCTGAATGAAGTAGAAGATAATAATGAAACCTTGATTATTAAACGAGGGAAAGGAAAAGGTACGGTGTTGATTTCCTTGGAAGAATATAACTCTATGATAGAAACGATGCACTTACTTGGTTCCATGAAAAATGCAGATCGTTTGTATGAATCCATGAAAGAAATTAGAGATCAAAAAGGTCAAACACACGACTTAATCGAAGATTAATGCGGATCACTTTTTCATCTCACGCTTGGGAAGATTATACAACATGGTTGAAAGAAGACCGAAAAATGTTAGTGAAAATAAATCAGCTCATCAAAGATATCCAGCGAACTCCTTATGAAGGAATCGGAAAACCCGAAGCACTAAAATATGATTTAGCTGGTTATTGGTCGCGCAGGATTGATCGCGAACATAGATTGGTGTACAAGGTGGAAAATGATACCGTGATAATTATTTCGTGTAAGTATCATTATGATTAAACGATTACCCCACCAACAAACCAAACAATGTCGGGCTATTATTCAAGTACTCAAATGTAAAATTCAAGGCGTTTATTTTAATTTTCGATAATTAGTTTTTTGACTAATTGTTTGTTTTCAGAACTAAGATAAACCAAATACATACCATTATTTTCTATAAAGTATTCCTTTTTGGATTCATTTAATGTTTCATCAACTACTATATTTCCTAATAAATCAATTATTTTGATTCTTGAAAATTCATTGAGATTAGTAACTGAAAAATTTCTTTTCGTTGGATTAGGATAAATTTCTACATCTACCTCTTTAATCTCTGACAAATTAAGACTTGCCTCATAACCTCTCAAGTTAATCTCAGCAATCGAAGTCCTAACGTCTCCAAAAGAACTAGAAGCAACAAATTTCAAATATCTTCCTGTTTTATTTTCAAATAGCACATATTGCCTTACTCCTGTTTGAAAAAACTCTCCACTTGCCACTTCTGTAGACCAATTTAAAGTATCATTACTAAAATAGATACTATAATTTTGAATCCTACCTTCCCATGGTGCAGAAGTGTTTTTATTAGCGGTATAGTAGAATTCATTAATGGTATATGTATTCCCTAAATCAATGATAAATTCATGGGGTCTTACAAAATTATTTCCCCAAGGTACATGATAATAGGTCGTTAAATCCCCATCTATCGCTTTTTCAGGTTCATACCCAATTTGAGAGGGAGTAGCGGATATAACTTTCCATTTTTTTTGAGGTATTTCTGTATAATGATTTGTATGTGGAGTTGGTATCGTAAAAACTAATTTAATCTTATCATCTCCGATTATTTGAATATCTTTTATCTCAATTCCAGATTCTGTTCCATCCCACCATTTTGAATTAGGAACTGTATTATTATTAAAAACATTTCCAGGTAAATAAACATCCTTTTTTTCAAATCCATTTGAAATAGAAGATTCTATTTCATATAATCCATCTGCTTGCAAAATAGAATGTTTATAGTGTTTCATTGGAGTCCTATCTTGAAATCGATTGGAGGTACTTACTTTCGTATCTGTATGCCAAATTAATAACCCTATTGGAACCGGAAACTTTTGATTACCTAGTGTTGACTTCCTTCTTGCTTCTAAGGTAAAATATTCAAGTGAATCATGTATATTCCTAAAAACTATTACACTATCTCCATCTGCTCTTAAGGTAACACTATGTGTACCCGGTTTATATTCTAATATAGTACCCCATTTTTTTTCAACAAGGAAAGGTCCGCCAATTGGCTCTACATCTGTCTCTCCTCCAGACATTAGAGATAAATAAGAAGTCCCTCCAGAATCATAATCAGTATCGTAAGTGTCAGGTAACCAAAATATAGCATGTGCTGATTCGTGTAAAGGGATAAACATATTATCGACAGTATGCCAAGGTGCCTTAAACACTGAACCATAAATAGAATGTATTATTTTGCCATTTGAAAGTGTCCAATTTGGATAATGAGCGGCACCTGTTACGACAGATCTATATTTATTACAAATAATCATTACTGAACTCACCCCTCCAAATTCATTTTTGGTAAGTAAATCCCAATTATAAGTAGGATTATTTTTAATTATTGACTCCAAAGCATCTTTCCAAAATAATAAATAGTCATCAAAAGAAATTGAATCGTAATAGGTTGAAGGTTTTGGGGCAGTGTAGTAAAAAATATCATGGTGCATTACAACATTTCTTCTTGTTTGTTCGTACCAATATTTTCTAAAAGTCCTTTTAATTTCTGCTTCTTGATAATTTACTCCGTTTAATAAACTATCTAATCTTTGCTGATTAATTGTTGCTGGAACATCTGGAAATTCAATATAAACAGCTAACCCATTCAAAGGTGTGTTTGCATCTGTTTGACTAAACCCTTTTGATTGACAAAATAAAAAAATGAAAACTGCTACTATTAAACTAAATAATCTATACACTTAAATCTAATTAAATCATTACCCCACCAACAATCCAAACAAGGTCGGATTATTATTCAGGCATTCAAAGGTAAAATATATTATGCTATTCACATAGAAAAACTCAACTTTTTTACTAAATTAAAGTGAAATATAAAAATATGACAGACATTTCAAAAGAATTAATTCAATCTAAAATATACACATTTAGAGGTGTTCAAGTAATGTTAGATAAGGATTTAGCCGATTTTTATCAAGTAAAACCGATTCGATTACGAGAACAAGTTAAAAGAAACCCCAATCGATTTCCTAGTGATTTTGTTTTTCAACTTATAGACAATGAAATTGATTATTTGGTATCGCAAAATGCGATACCATCAAAGAAAGTTTTTGGTGGAACAAATCCATACGTGTTTACTGAACAAGGAGTTGCTGCACTTTCGGGAGTTTTAAAAAGCGAACAAGCATCGAGTGTATCTATTTCTATCTTTAGAGCGTTTGTTCAAATGAGGCATATTTTGACAAACAACAACATAATCTTGGAAAGACTAACACATGTAGAACATAAACAATTACAATTTGATAGTAAAATTAATGAGCTCATGTCTGCGTTAGAAAATAATTCGTTGAAAAAAGAAAGTGGAATTTTCTTTGAAGGTCAACTCTTCGATGCTTATATTTTTATTTGTGAGTTAATTAAAAAAGCCGAAAATTCAATTATTTTAATCGATAATTATATTGATGAAACAGTCTTTCTCATATTAAATAAAAGAAAGGAAATGTGTACAGCTACTATTTATACAAGTAAAATAACCAAAGAATTACAATTAGACTTATTAAAATACAATTCTCAATATGCACCAATTGAAGTAAAAATATTGAAAAACACACACGATCGGTTTCTCATCATAGATCACCACGACCTTTACCACATTGGAGCTTCAATAAAAGATTTAGGGAAAAAATGGTTTGCCTTTTCTAAAATGAATTCTTTATTGCCAGAAATACTAAAGAAATTATAATAACAAAATATCACCCCACCAACAATCCAAACAAGGTCGGATTATTATTCAAGTATTCAAATGTAAAATTCAAGGCGTTTAATCTTTCGCAAATTCCTTGGAAATCTTCTTTGTTTTTCAACTCGATACCAACAACCACAGGTCCGCTCTCACGACTGTTTTTCTTAGAGAATTGAAAATACGTAATGTCGTCTTCCTGACCCAATACTTCGTTTACGAATGCTTTCAAAGCTCCTGGACGTTGAGGAAATTGAATCATAAAGTAATGTTTCAAACCTTCGTACACCAATGAACGTTCTTTGATTTCTTCGGTACGCGTGATATCGTTGTTACTTCCGGAAACGATGCAAACTACATTCTTCCCTTTAATCTCTTCTTTGAAAAAATCCAAGGCAGAAATTGTCAACGCTCCTGCTGGTTCTACCACCATTGCTTCTTCGTTGTACAAACTTAAAATGGTACTACATACTTT